>DASXOL010000282.1:0-4201 GCA_036494295.1 Pseudonocardiaceae bacterium | reverse complement strand
GTTCGTGATGCGCGCGTTCTCGACGTCCGGAACGCCCGATGCCGCGTCCCGCGCCGAGCGCGCCCGGCCGGCCAGGGACCTGCACGACCGCTCGGCGCACGCCGTGGGGGTCGCCATCCAGAACCTTGAGTTGCACGCGATGCGCGAGGGCCGCGACGAGGCCAGCACGGACCAAGCTGCACGCAGCCGGGGAGGCCATGCGGGAAGCCATGGACAGCATCCGACGTTTCTGCACCGAACTGCGCACGACACCGAGACCAAACGAGCTCGAGGGTGCGCTGGCGAAGTATCTGGCCGCCAATGCCGAGAGCACCCTGGTGACCAGCGTCCGGGTCGCCGGCGACACCACGCTGCTGCCGCTGGACGTCTGCGAGGAGGTCTACATCGTGCTGCGGGAGGCGATTCGCAACGCCCTCGTGCACTCCGGCGCCACCCGGCTGGACGTGACCGTCGGCATCAGCGAGTCGCAGGTGTTCGCCCGCGTCTCCGACACCGGGCGGGGCTTCTCGGTCGACGACGTCGCACGGACCGGGGAGAGCATCGGCCTGTCGTCGATGCGCGAGCGGGTGCAGCTGCTCGGCGGTGTGCTGCGGCTGTCCAGCAGGCCGGGCGAGGGCACCACGGCGGAGATCTCCATCCCGCTGGGCAGGGTGCTGTGAGCGTCCAGGCCCGCGGGATCTCGGTGGTGGTGGACGACCACACGCTGTTCACGATCAGCGCGCTCGACCGGCCACGCCCGGACGCGCTGCTGTCCGCGCGGGAACTGGAGGTGTTGCAGCTCGCCGCGCTCGCCATGAGCAACGCCCAGATCGGCAGGCGGCTGGTCATCGCCGAGTCGAATCCTGATCAGGGTGCGCGCTCGCCACGCGGGTAGCGTCTGCTGCCGTGCCTGCCTCCACCACGGCCACCCACTCCGTCCCGGACGTCGGGACGCTGCTCGCCGCGGCGGTGCGGTCGGTCGGCGGCGCCGAGCGTCCCGGCCAGGTGCTGATGGCCGAGGCGGTGGACCGGGCGATCCGAACCGGTGAGCATCTGGCCGTGCAGGCGGGCACCGGGACCGGCAAGTCGCTAGCCTACCTGGTGCCCGCGATCCGGCACGCGGTCACCGCGGAGAGCACCGTGGTGGTGTCCACCGCCACGATCGCGCTGCAACGCCAGCTCGTGGACCGCGACCTGCCCAAGCTGGCGGACGCGCTGGAGCCGCTGCTGGGCAGCGCCCCGAGCTTCGCCATCCTCAAGGGCCGGCGCAACTACCTGTGCCTGCACCGGTTGCACACCGGTCCGCCGGACGAGGGCGAGGACCTGTTCGAGGCGGCCGCGGCGACATCCCCGACGTCGATGCTGGGCCGCCAGATCGCCCGGCTGCACGAATGGTCCTCGCAGACCGAGACCGGCGACCGGGACGAGCTGGTGCCCGGCGTCGCCGACCGGACCTGGCGCCAGGTGTCGGTGAGCGCCAGGGAGTGCCTGGGCATGGCCCGCTGCCCGGTGGGCACGGACTGTTTCGCCGAACGGGCCAAGGCGACCGCGGGACGCGCCGAGGTGGTGGTGACCAACCACGCGCTGCTCGCCATCGACGCCATGGGCGATCGGCAGGTGCTGCCCGACCACGACGTGGTGGTCGTCGACGAGGCGCACGACCTGGTCGACCGGGTCACCGGCGCGGCCACCGAGGAGCTGACCGCGCAGCTGGTGGAGACCGCCGCGCGGCGCTGCGGCCGGCTGGTCGACCAGCAGATCGCGGACCGGCTGGCCGAGGCCGGTGACGGGCTCGCCGCACTGCTCGCCGACGCGCCGGTGGGCCGGTGGGACGGCATCGGCGACGCGGTGTCGGCCGGCCTCGCCGCGGTGCGCGATGCCGCTGCGCAGTGCGTCACCGCGCTCGGCTCGGACCGGCGCGAGGACCCGGAGTCCGCGACCGGGCGCCGGGTCGCGCTCGCCGCGCTGGAACAGGTGCACTCCGCGGCGGGCCGCGTCGGCGCCGCCTTCCCGGACAGCGAGACCGAGCGCCGGGACGTGGTGTGGCTGGCGGACGAGGCCGTGCGGGGACTGGTGCTGCGGGTCGCACCGCTCACCGTCGCCGGGCTGCTGCGCGAGCGGCTGTTCGGCGAGCGCACCGTGGTGCTCACCTCGGCGACGCTCACCCTCGGCGGGACGTTCGACGCGCTCGCCGCGCAGTGGGGCCTGCCCAGGGACCAGCCCGCCAGGGCGGCCGCGGCGGGCACGGCCACCGAACGGCCGCCGCCCGCCGACGCCGACCGGGGCCCGGCGTGGAGCGGCCTGGACGCCGGTTCGCCCTTCGACCACCGCCGGGCGGGCATCCTCTACACCGCCGCACACCTGCCGCCGCCGGGCCGCGACGGGCTCGCACCCGCCTGCCTCGACGAACTCGAAGCGCTGGTCGGCGCGGCCGGCGGGCGCACGCTGGGCCTGTTCTCCTCGATGCGCGCCGCGAAGCAGGCCGCCGAGGCGCTGCGCGCCAGGGTGCAGGTGCCGATCCTGTGCCAGGGTGACGACGCGACGGGTCTGCTGGTGCGCCAGTTCGCCGAGGACGAGCCGACCTGCCTGTTCGGCACCCTGTCGTTGTGGCAGGGGGTCGACGTGCCCGGCCGGTCGCTCTCGCTGGTGGTGGTGGACCGCATCCCGTTCCCCCGCCCGGACGACCCGCTGGCCTCGGCCCGCCAGCGCGCGGTGGCCGCCCGGGGCGGCAATGGCTTCCTCACCGTCGCGGCCACGCACGCCGCGCTGCTGCTGGCCCAGGGCACCGGCCGGTTGCTGCGTTCCGGCGCGGACCGCGGGGTGGTGGCGATCCTGGACCCCCGGCTGGCGACGGCGCGCTACGGCGGCTTCCTGCGGGCGTCGCTGCCCCCGTTCTGGCCGACCACGGACCCCGCGGTGGTGCGCGCGGCGCTGGGGCGGCTGGTCAGCCGGTAGCCGCGCAGGCGACCGGATGGTGGATGCGTATTCCCGCCCGCAAGGGCACGATCATGTGTCGGGAGGGGTTGCGACCGTCGCGGGGGTGGTCATGCGTCATCTGGTCGTGTGCTGTGACGGCACGTGGAACACGCCGGAGCAGGAGGCTGTCAGCAACGCGAACCGGTTGTACAACGCGCTGGTGGCGGAACCAGAGGAGGGGCCTGCGCAGCGGGCGTACTACCACCCCGGGGTGGGCACCGCAGGCGGCATGGTCGACTGGCTGCGCGGCGGCATCATCGGCGCGGGCCTCTCGCGCAATGTCATGCACGCCTATCAATGGCTGACCAGAAACTACCGGCGCGGCGACGTGGTCTCGCTCTTCGGCTTCAGCCGCGGTGCCTACACCGTGCGCAGCCTCGCGGGCATGATCTCCGCGTGCGGGCTGCTCGACACCAGCCGCCTCGACGAGCCGAGGAGCTGGCGGCAGGTCGAGCACGTGTACCACCGCAGATACCAGCCGAACCGCACGGCCGAGCCACGCTGGCGGGAGGGCCTGCGCTTCACGTTCGACCCGGCGCGGCCCGGCGAGATCCCGGTCCGGTTCATCGGCGTGTGGGAGACGGTCGGCTCGCTGGGCATTCCGGACTACTTCGGCTGGCTCAAGCTCATCGACCCGATACGCCGCCAGGAGTTCCACGACGTGCGGCTCAATCCGAAGATCCGGCACGCCCGCCACGCCGTCGCGCTGGACGAGACCCGCGGGCCGTTCACCCCCACCCTGTGGTCCGGCGCGGCTCCGGGGCAGGACCTCAAGCAGCTCTGGTTCCCGGGCAGCCATCTCGACGTCGGCGGCTGCTATCCACAGCGGGGCCTCGGTGACGGGCCGCTGCTGTGGATGATGGAGCAGGCCCGCGACGCGGTGGGCCTGGTGTTCCACAAGCAGGCATTCGACCAGCTCCGTCCCGACCCGCTCGACGTGCTGCACGACGACAACCTCAGCGTCTCCGGCGTGGCCGGCCTGCTCGCGCCGGTGCTCGACCCGCTGTTGCAGCAGATCTTCGAGCCGCGCCCGCGCGCCGCGCCGTTGATCGACCCGCAGGTGAGCCAGAGCCGCGTGCTGCACGAGTCGGTGCACCGCCGCCAGCAGACAACGCCGATCACCAGCGGGCCGTACCGGCCGACCCGGGTGCTCGCCGCGGGCGAGTCGGCGACCGTCAACGTGGCCGCGCACCGGCCATGGAACTGGACCGGCCTGTACCTGCCCGCGGGCGGATACGTGTTCACC
>DASXOL010000281.1:0-4065 GCA_036494295.1 Pseudonocardiaceae bacterium | reverse complement strand
CGACCACGGCGAACGGCGCCGCCGTGATCGCGAGGTAGAGCGCCACGTTGGTGACGCTCTCGGCCTTCGCCGCGGCGAAGAACAGCGTGTTGGCCAGCGCGACGGCGACCGCCGCGTCGACCGCGTAGCTCATCATCGTGGCGTAGGTGAGGGCGGTGAGGCCCGACCGGTCGGCCCCGTCCGCCGTCGCGGCGCGGCGGAACGCCCGCACCGAGCCTTCGGCGAACTGCCTGCTCCGCATGGCCGCCACCCGGGTCACGGTGATCTTGCGGGGATAGCGCGGGTCGGCTGCCGCGGCCGTGGGCTGCGTCGCGGGCTCCTCGGCGGGCCGCGCCGGGCGCGTGGGCGCGTCCCCGGGCAGCCAGCGGGTCGCGTCCCGGTCGTCCCACGGGTGGTGCGGCGAGCGCGACCAGGACGGGCGCGGCGGCTCCAGCGGAGGTTCCGGCGGCCGCGGGGCCGGGCGGGACCGGGCCGCCTCCGGGTGGCCGGCCCCGGGATGCCCGCCAGGGGTGTCGAAGCGGGGTGGATTCCTGGGTATCCAGGGCCGCCCGCGGCCGATCCTGCGCCGCTGGTCACCGGGCAACCCCCGGGAACGGGGGTCCTCCGGGCCAGGTGAGGACGCGGGCCGCTGCACGTCTTCCATCCTGCACCACGCTCAGTGCCGCGGTGGTGCCCCCGCGCGCTCTGCCCGCAGGAACGACCCGGTTTGATGATCACCGCTGGACGCCGCCACCGACCGTGAGCAACTCAGGCCGGCACGAAGCGAACCCGGAACATGGTCGGCCAGTCCTTGCCGGTGATGAGGAACTGGTCGGTGCCGGGAATGGCGGCGATGCCGTTGAGCACGTCCGCGTGCACCTGCTGCTTCGCGTCGAGCAGGCCCCCGGCGTTGACCACGGCGGTCACCGTGCCGGTGCGCGGGTCGATCCGCAGGATGCGGTCGCTGCCCCACATGTTGGCCCAGACCGCCTCGTGCGCGCACTCCAGCTCGTTCAGCTCGTACGCCGGCTCGCCGTTCAGCCGCACTCTCACCCCGCCGATGGGGGCGAAGCTCGCCGGGTCGCGGAAGGTGAGCCGGTCCGAGCCGTCGCTCATCACCAGCCGGTGTCCGTCGTAGCACAGTCCCCAGCCCTCACCCGCATAACCGATCCGCCGCCGTTCGGCCAGCGTGGTCGGGTCCCGCTCGATGGCGGTGCCGTTTCGCCAGGTCAGCTGCCAGAGCCGGGTACCGGCGACGGTGATCCCCTCGCCGAACAGCGGAGCGGGCAGGGTCGTCTGGCGCACCTGCGGCGCGGCGCCCCGGCCGTCCAGCGCGGTGGCGCGCAGGCGGGACTGCCCGAACCGGCCGCTGCCCTCGTAGAGCAGGCCGTTGTCGATCTCCAGGCCCTGGGTGAACATCGTCGGGTCGTGCGGCGTGGTGGCCAGCACCTGCACCCGCAGCGGCGGTGCCTTCGGCGGCTGCGGCGAACCGCAGCCGGGCAGCCAGCCGAGCGTCACGGACACGACCGCGACCACCCAGACGGCGGTCCGGAGACGGGGCACAGCGGACAGAATTGCACACCGTCGACGGCCGCCTGGGTAGGGCGGACCTGCGGTGGGGCACAATCGGGGACGTGACTGCCGAGACCACCGAACCGGGCGTCGCCGTCTTCGAGGCGGTCGAGCTGGCCCGGCGGGCTGCCGAGATCGACGCCGCGGACAGTACAACGGGCGAGACCGCCTCGGTAGGCGACCACGTCGGCACCCAGGTCGAGGAGGGCGGTGCGGTCACGCATCTGTTCGAGGCCGCGGTGCCCGGCTACCGCGGGTGGCGCTGGGCGGTGACGGTGGCCTCCGGGGGCGCGGACGGCCCGGCGACGGTGAGCGAGGTCGTGCTGCTCCCCGGCCCGGACGCGCTGGTCGCACCGCCCTGGGTGCCGTGGACGCAGCGGGTGCGCGCCGGTGACCTCGGCGTCGGTGACCTGCTGCCCACTGAGCCGGACGACCCGCGGCTGGTGCCCGGCTACCTCGGCGACGACGACCCACCGGTCGAGCAGCTCAGCCCGGAACTCGGCCTGGGGCGCGCCAGGGTGCTGAGCCGGGCGGCCCGGGTCGACCTGCTCGCGCGGTGGCGCGAAGGCGAGTACGGGCCCGACTCCGACATGGCCCGCAGCGCGCCCGCGAAGTGCGTGACCTGCGGCTTCTACCTGCCGCTCGGCGGGGTGCTCGGCGCCGCGCTCGGCGTCTGCGGCAACGAGCTCTCGCCCGCGGACGGCCAGGTGGTGCACGCCGAGTTCGGCTGCGGCGGGCACTCCGAGGTGCAGGTGGACACCAGTCCGAGTGTTCCGGTGGCCGAACTGGTCTACGACGACGGCGAGCTCGAGTGGCTCACCCCGCAGCCCACGGGCTGACCCCCGATCCGTTCGGCACCGCGGCGCTGCGCGAGGGCGTCCTCGCCGCCTGGCGCGGATCGCCGACCCGGTTCCGGGAGGACGCCAACGCGGAGTCCGACCTGGCCCTGGTCGGCTACGCGGACCGGCTGCTCGTCGAGCTGGCGCAGAACGCGGCGGACGCGGCGCAGCGCGCGGAAGTGCCCGGCCACCTGCGGGTCGCGGTACACACCGTCGACGGCGGGCACGAACTGCGCGCGGCGAACACCGGCGCGCCGCT
Source organism: Pseudonocardiaceae bacterium (assembly GCA_036494295.1). GTDB lineage: Bacteria > Actinomycetota > Actinomycetes > Mycobacteriales > Pseudonocardiaceae. The sequence goes on along the minus strand of DASXOL010000281.1, from coordinate 1,416 downwards.
GGACGGCGCCGGGGTGGCCGCGCTGGCGGCGTTGCGGGCCTCGGCCAAACGCGGCGCGCGCGGCAGCGTCGGGCGCTTCGGGGTGGGCTTCGCGGCCGTGCTCGGGGTGAGCGACGCACCGACCGTGGTGTCCACCTCGGGCGGGGTGAGCTTCTCCGCGGAGCGCACCGCGCGGGCGGTGGCGGGCGATCCGCCGCTGCGCGCCGAGCTGCACAGGCGCGGCGGCCGGCCACCGGTGCTGCGGCTGGTGTGGCCCGCCGAGGATGCGCCGCCCCCGCCGTCCGGGTTCGACACGGAGGTCCGGCTGCCGCTGCGCCGGGGCGTCGATCCGGTGGCGCTGCTCGATGCGTTCGGCGACGAGGCCGCCGACCTGCTGCTGGCGTTGCCGTGGCTGCGGCAGATCGACATCGGCGATCGGGTGCTCTGCCGGGAGGACGGCGACCCGGTGCTGGTGCACGACGGGCCCGAGGTGCGCCGCTGGCGGGTGGTGCGCAAGGCCGGGCTGCTGCCCTCCCAGGCGCTGTCCGGGCTGGGCGCCGAGGCACGCCCGGAGTGGAGCCTGTGCTGGGCGTTGCCGGTGGACCGGGACGGCGTCCCGTTGCCGCTGAACGGCGAGGTGCTGCACGCGCCCACGCCCACCGCCGAGCGGCTCACCCTGCCCGCGCGGCTGATCGGCACCGTGCCGGTCGACGCCTCGCGGCGGCACGTGCATCCGGGACCCGCGGCGGACCTGCTGCTGGGCCTGGCCGCCCGCGCCTACCCGGAACTCGCCGACGCGGTGGCACCGCAGCAGCGCACCGCGCTGGTTCCGCAGCCGGGCTTCCCGGCCGGGGAGGTCGACGCGGCGCTGCGGGACGCGGTGCTCGACGCGTTGCGCCACGATCCCTGGCTGCCCGCGGCGGCAGGTGGTCCGCTCTGCCCGGCCGATGCGCTGGTGCTGGACGTGCCGCTGCCCGAGCTGGCAGTGGTGCTCGCCGACGTCGCCCCGCACCTGCTCGACGCGGAGCTGGCCGCGCCCCGGCATTCCGCCGCCCTCGCCGCGCTCGGCGTCACCCGGCTGCGTCCGGCCGCGATCGCCGAGCTGCTGGCCGGTCTGGACCGCACCCCGTCCTGGTGGCGGGCCTGCTACGCCGCACTGGCTCCGCTGCTCGACGCGGACCCGGCAGCCCGTGAGGAGCTCGGTGCGCTGCCGGTGCCGCTGGCGGACGGGAGGACCGTCACCGGCCCGCGCGGCGTGCTGCTCGGCAGCGCCGACATCGGGGACCTCGGCGCCGCCGCCGTCGGGGATGCCGAGCGCGTCCCGGTGAGCACCGGGCTGCGCCTGGTGCATCCCGATGCGAGCCATCCGCTGCTGGAACGGCTGGGCGCGCGCCAGGTGGGTGCCGCCGAGCTGCTCGACGCGCTGCGCCCCGCGGT
>DASXOL010000280.1:0-3219 GCA_036494295.1 Pseudonocardiaceae bacterium | reverse complement strand
CACCGAGGTGACCTTCGACTCGACTGGCGTGGAGTGTGCGGCCTACTTGTACCGGCCCGCCGCCACGTCCGGTGGGAGGTCCGGTGCGGTGCCCTGCGTGGTGATGGCACACGGTTTCAGCGCGACCCGCGACGACGGGCTGCCCGCGTACGCGGAGCGCTTCGCCGAGGCGGGCCTGGCCGTGGTGCTGTTCGACTACCGCTTCCTCGGCGCCAGCGGGGGCGAACCACGCCAGCTCATCGACGTGGGCCGCCAGCAGGAGGACTACCACGCCGCGATCCGGTACGCGCGGAGCCTGGAGGGGATCGACCGGGACCGGATCGTGCTGTGGGGCACCTCGTTCAGCGGCGGCCACGTGATCGCGGTGGCGGCCAGGGACTTCCGGCTCGCCGCGGTGATCTCCCAGGTGCCCTACGCCGACGGGCTCGCCGCCGCGTTGCAGGTGCCGCCGCGCATCCAGCTACGGCTCGGCGTGGCCGGTCTGCAGGACGCGGTGGGGTCGATGCTGCGCGGCCGCCCGCCGCGTTACGTGCCCGCGGTGGGCAAGCCGGGCGAGGTGGCCGTCATGACCGCGCCGGAGGCCGAGCCGGGGATGCGGTCGATGATCGCCGCGGGCTCGCGGTGGCGCAACGAGGTGACCGCCAGGACGGTGCTCACGCTGCCGATGTACCGGCCCGCGCCGCGTTCGGAGAACCTGGGCATGCCGGTGCTGGTCTGTGTCGCCGACGACGATCCCATCACCCCGCCCGACCCGGCGGTCCGGATGGCCGAGCGCGCGCCGCGGGGCGAGCTGCTCCGCTACCCGGGCGGGCATTTCGGCATCTACCAGGACGAGACGTTCGAGCGCGTCGTCGCGGACCAGATCGATTTCCTGCGCAGGCACGAACTCACGTCCGCGGGCTGACCCGGCCCGTCCGATTGTGGTGACGCAGCTCCGAGTAGCACCGCACGGGACCGACCGGACGGCGTAGGTTGCTCGACGCTGCGGCCGATCCGGTGGGAGGACCAAGGTGAATGTGATGCCCCAGGCGGCGAAGGCGTTGCAGGACGCCCGTGACTTCCTCGTGCGCCATGCCGACGACTACCAGCGTGCGTACGAGGGCTTCACCTGGCCGGAACTCGGGGAGTTCAACTGGGCGCTGGACTGGTTCGACCCGCTGGCGCGGGGCAACGACAAGCCGGCGCTGTGGATCGTCGAGCCGGACGGAACCGAGCTGAAACGGTCCTTCGACGAGATGGCGCGCCGCTCCGACCAGGTGGCGAACTGGCTGCGTGCCCAGGGGGTGGCCCGTGGCGAACGGATCGTGCTGATGCTGGGCAACCAGGTGGAGCTGTGGGAGTCGATCCTCGCCGCGATGAAGCTCGGCGCGGTGATCATCCCGGCGACCACGCTGCTCGCGCCGGCCGACCTGCGCGACCGGATCGACCGGGGCCACGCGCGGCACGTGATCGTGGGCTCCGCGGACACGGCCAAGTTCGACGACGTGCCCGGTGCCTACACCCGCATCGCCGTCGGCGGCCACGTCGAGGGCTGGCGGCACTACGCGGCCGCCTACGACGGCCCGGAGGAGTTCACCCCGGACGGCGTCACCAGGGCCGACGACACGCTGCTGCTCTACTTCACCTCCGGCACCACCGCGCAGCCCAAGCTGGTGGAGCACACCCACGTGTCCTACCCGGTCGGGCACCTCTCGACGATGTACTGGATCGGGCTGCGACCCGGCGACGTGCACCTCAACGTCTCCTCGCCGGGCTGGGCCAAGCACGCGTGGAGCAACGTGTTCGCCCCGTGGCTGGCCAAGGCCACCATCTTCATCGTCAACTTCCAGCGGTTCGACGCGCACCTGCTGCTGGGTGCGATGGAGCGCGCCGGGGTCACCACGTTCTGCGCGCCGCCCACCGTGTGGCGGATGCTGATCCAGGCCGACCTGACCGGCCGCAGAGGCAACCTGCGCGAGGTGGTGGGGGCCGGCGAGCCGCTCAACCCGGAGATCATCGAGCAGGTGCAGAGGGCCTGGGGCCTGACCATCCGCGACGGCTTCGGCCAGACCGAGACCAGCGCGCAGATCGGCAACCCGCCCGCCCAGCCGCTGAAGCTGGGCTCGATGGGCCGTCCGCTGCCCGGCTACGTGGTGAGCCTGGTGGACCCGGTCACCGGCGAGCCCGGCGACGAGGGGGAGATCTGCCTGGACCTCGCGCGCCGCCCGCTGGCTCTCATGGTGGGCTACCGCGACGACGAGGAGCGCACCGCGGAGTCGATGCGGGGCGGCTACTACCACACCGGCGACGTGGCCAGCCGCGACGCCGACGGCTACATCACCTACGTTGGTCGCTCCGACGACGTGTTCAAGGCATCCGACTACCGCATCTCGCCGTTCGAGCTGGAGAGCGTGCTGCTCGAACACGAGGCCGTCGCGGAGGCGGCCGTGGTGCCCTCGCCGGATCCGCTGCGTCTCGCGGTACCCAAGGCGTACGTGGTGCTCGCCGGTGGTCATCTGCCGGACCGCGACACCGCGCTGTCGATCCTGCGCTACGCCAGGGAGAACCTCGCGCCCTACAAGCGGATCCGCCGCCTGGAGTTCGCCGAGCTGCCCAAGACGATCTCCGGCAAGATCCGCCGCGTGGAGCTGCGCGGCCGGGAGCACGAGCTGCGCACGCCCGAGCACGCAGACGGAGCGGTCGAGGGCGAATGGCGTGATCTGGACTTCCCGGAGCTGCGCGGATCGTAAAGTGGACGGCGTGCCTACTGATCAGTACGCCGCGCCGGACCATCCGTTCACGCCGGAGGCGAAGCCGAACCCGTATCCGCACTACGCCCATCTGCGGGCCACCGCGCCGGTGCACCCGGTGCCGCTGCCCAACGGGTCGCGGGTCTGGGTGATCACGACTCACGCCGACGTCGAGCGCGCGCTGCGGCACCCGCAGCTGGTGAAGGCCGGTCCCGCGATGGACCAGCTGCCCCCCGAGCTGCAGGCGTTGATCAAGTACGAGATGCTCTCCAGCGATCCACCCGACCACACCCGGTTGCGGTCGCTGGTCCAGCAGGCGTTCACCCCGCGCCTGGTGGAGAGCCAGCGGGTGGCGGTCCAGCAGATCGCCGACGACCTGCTGGACCGGGTGGAGTCCGCAGGCGCGATGGACCTGATCGACGACTACGCCTATCCGCTGCCGCTGCTCGTGATCGGCCGGTTGCTCGGCGTTCCCGAAGAGGACCACGCG
>DASXOL010000279.1:0-1690 GCA_036494295.1 Pseudonocardiaceae bacterium | reverse complement strand
GAGCGGGCGGGCGGGCAAGACTGCCAGCAGCGGTGCGAGGAGCGGGCGAGACTGCCAGCGGGGGGCAGCGCGGTTAGCAGGGGCGGCGCGGTTAGCGGGCGGCGGCCCCGTTCCCTAGCGGGCAGCCGCCCTGCGGGCGCGGGTGACTGCCTCACCGATCGCGGTACCGAGGGCGTCCACGTCGGCCTGGGTGGTGGTGTGCCCGAGGGAGAACCGGAGCGAGCCACGGGCCCGCTCGTCGTCGGTGCCCATCGCGAGCAGTACGTGGCTTGGCTCAGCCACGCCCGCGGTGCAGGCGGAGCCGGTGGAGCAGGCGATGCCCTTGGCGTCGAGCAGCAGGAGCAGCGCGTCGCCCTCGCAGCCGGGGAACGAGAAGTGCGCGTTGGCTGGCAGCCGGTCCGGGCCGGGTGGCGGGCCGTTGAGCGCGGCGTCGGGCACCGCGAGCAGCACCTGGCGGATCAGGTCATCGCGGAGCGCCGCGATCCGCTTGGCCTCAAGCGCGCGCCGCTCCGCGCTGGCCACCGCCGCCACCGCGAACGCCCTGATGGCCGCCGCGTCCAGGGTGCCTGACCTGATGTCGCGCTCCTGGCCGCCGCCGTGCAGCACCGGGACGGGGGCGAGGCCCTTGCCGAGGATCAGCGCGCCGGCGCCGACCGGACCGCCGAGCTTGTGCGCGCTGACCGACATCGCGTCCGCGCCGGATGCGGCGAAGTCCACCGGGAGCTGCGCCGCCGCCTGCACCGCGTCGGTGTGGAACGGCACGCCGAACTCATGCGCCGCGGCGGCAAGAGACGCGACCGGCTGCACGGCCCCGACCTCGTTGTTGGCCCACATTACGCTGACCACGGCCGCGGTCGCCGGGTCGGTCGCGAGCGCGGCCCGCAGCACGTCGGCGGAGACCAGACCGAGCGGGTCCACCGTGAGCCAGTCGGCACTGGCGCCGTGCGCGTCGCAGAGCCACCGGACCGAGTCGAACACCGCATGGTGCTCCACCGCCGTCGTCAGCACCCGCCGCCGACGGTCATCGGACGACCGGCGAGCCCAGTACAGTCCCTTAACGGCCAGGTTGTCCGCCTCGGTGCCGCCGCTGGTGAAGATCACCTCGCTGGCCCGGGCGCCGAATACCTCGGCAAGCTGCTCCCGCGACTCCTCCACAACCCGGCGGGCACGCCGCCCGGCGCTGTGGAGCGACGAGGGGTTGCCCAACTGGGCTAGCTCTTCTGTCATCGCGGCGATCGCCTCGGGAAGCATCGGCGTCGTCGCGGCATGGTCGAGATAAACAACCGGGGAAGTACTCATGGCACCGTTAAGCCTAACCGAGCATTCAGACCGCGCCAGATGCTCCGCTACTTGCGGGGGGACGACCCCCCTGCACCCCCCGGCATGGGGGGGCTTCGCCCCCCCATATCCATCCCCCCACGGGGGGACTCGCAGAAAGCGCTCGCCCCCCGCGCTGTGGCTGAAGTTAAGGATCTGTGGTTGCTGTCGGCAGGCGCTGCACAGAACGCAGGGCCTAGATCCGCTTGTGCTGCTCGATTTCTTCCAGCAGCTGGGGGACGACGGTGAACAGGTCGCCGACGACGCCGTAGTCGGCGATCTCGAAGATGGGCGCCTCGGGGTCCTTGTTGATCGCCACGATGGTCTTGGAGGTCTGCATCCCGGCCCGGTGCTGGATCGCGCCGGAGATCCC
>DASXOL010000278.1:0-10584 GCA_036494295.1 Pseudonocardiaceae bacterium | reverse complement strand
AGCCTGTCGGGCCGGGCGTTGTGCATGCGTGACGGAAACCAGAGCGCGGCACAGCCTGGTGCCCGGGACGCGACCGGTGCCCAGGTGTCGCGCCTTCCATGATAGGCGGGCCTGCCGACAGCGCTGTGCCCTGCCGTGTCGTTCCCACCCCGTCCGCCCCACGCCGTGCCCGCCCCGTCCGTCGAGCCGACGCCGGTCTACTGAACCGGGTGGCGGGTCACTCACGGTGGTGTGACCCTTTCCCTCATCAGTTTTTTCCGTTTAGAGTAACGACCGGGAGCGGGGCCATCATGCAATGCGTGGTGACGCCTGAGATCAGGTCTATCGGGGGGTAACACTTGTGGCCACAGCAGACACGGAACGCGACGTGCCAGACACTTCGCATCGCGATCGGACGATCTCGTGGTCCGATACGGACAGTGCGTGTCCGATCAGTGCACGGGGAGTAAAGGCACTGGCGGAGTTCGGCGTGGTCCACCGGACCCCAATGATCGGAATTTCGCTCCGTGATCGATCGACTTCACCTGCTGACGCCGCCGGTGCGACGCAGTGCCCACTGCCGTAGAAATAGCATCCGAGGCAGCCGTGGAATTCATACTGGGAGGGCCGGTCGGCGCTGTCGAGAATCAGCGGAATGCCGATGCCGCCGACTCCGCCGCGCTACGCGCCTTGTTCCATGATGTCGCAAATCACATGGCCACCTTTTCCTGCCTGCTGGAGGCGATAGACGCGGACTTCGGGCTCTCCCCCGGGGGCCGTGCCCACGTCTCGATGATGAGATCGCAGACGGCCCGCATGCTCGCGCTGCTCAAGGACTCGGTCGACCAGGGCATGCGGCCCACGATGGTCGAGGTGCACGGCTTGGTCCGGGAGGTGGTCTCGGCGGCGGACACCCGCGGGCCGGCGGCGGTGACGATGGACGCGGCGGACGAGCGGTGGTTGCGCACCTATCCCGCCGCGCTGTGGCGGGTGGTCGCCAACATCGTGGACAACGCGGTTCGCGCGGCGGGCGCGAACGGTCATGTCGTGGTGACCGTGCACGATGGGCAGCGGAATGTCCGAATCGATGTGGTCGACGACGGCCCTGGATTCGGCAAGGTGCGCGGCGGCACCGCCTCGCTCGGACTGGAAATAGCGGCCGGCCTCACCGAAAAATGCTGCGGAAATTTGACCATAGTGCCGGTTCAGCCGCGCGGCGTCCGGGTCTCGATGAATTTTCCGGACCTCACTCCGAGCACCGGACACACCGTGGGAACCATGAAGATTTCCGACGGAAAGCCGGGTGACCAGCCATGACGGGCATCGTTCTCGGAGACGACCACGCGGTTTTCGTCGAATCACTGGTCTCGGTGCTGACAATGGAGGGGTTCACCGTGCTCGCGGTGTCCGGAAGCCTCACCGGGACAATTGAGGCGGTTCGGGAGCACCGGCCCAAGATCTGTTTGCTCGATCGTCATTTCGCCGATGGTGACGGAGTGGCGGGAATAGAGAGAGTCATCGCGGCCAGTCCGCGGACGCAGGTGCTCATGCTCACCGCGGACGGAGACGCCGACGCGATGCTCCGCGCGGTGAAGGTGGGGGCGAGCGGGTATGTGCACAAGACGTGGGGGGTCCGCTACCTCGTGGAAGCGGTGGAGCGGGTGATGAAGGGGGAAGTGGTGATCGAGGCTCCGCGGGGGACCCAGCGACGGTCGCCGAGCTCGGAGGCACGCAGGCTGGCCGAGCACCTGACCGCCCGCGAACGGCAATGTCTCGCGCTGCTGGTGGAAGGGCTGGACACCAAGTCGATGACGGCCCGGCTCGGCGTCTCCACCACCACGGTCCGCAGCCACATCCAGGCGTTGCTGACCAAGCTCGGCGTGCACTCGCGGCTCGAGGCCGCGTCTCTCGCGGTGCGCTACGACCTGGTCGACCACGCGACGCGGGCGGTACCGCCGGGGGCCGAGGGGCGCAGCGGCACCGGCTGAGCGGGTAGCCGTCCGTGGCGCAGCCGGTTCCAGGGGTTCCAGGGGAGGGGGAACCATGACGACGAATCGACACGAGACGAGCGTGCGGGTGCGACCGGTGCGGGTGCTGCTGGTCGACGACCACGAGATGCTGACCGAGGCGCTCACCGCCCGGCTCGCCGGCGCCGCGGACCTGTGGGTGGTCGGGCGCTGCACGACCGAGGACACCGACCTCACCGGCCTCGCCGCGCTGCTGCGCCCGGATGTCATCACCATCGAGCTCGGCTCCGGCAGCGACGCGGCCGCGGTGCTCACCCGCTTCCGCGCGGCGTGGCCGCCCGCGCATCTGGTGGTGCTCACCGCGAGCCGGGACAACGACCAGGCCGTCGCGGCGGCGCGGGCGGGCGCCGACGGCTGGGTGTCCAAGGAGTCGTCGGTCGACCTGCTCGCCCACGTGCTGCGCGTCGCCTGCCGCGGGCACGCCTGGTTCCCGCCCGAACAGCTCGGCCCGATCCTGCGCGAGCTGCGCGCCGACGTTCACCGCGCGCACCACCGGGACGGCCCGCTGGACGTGCTGACCAGGAGGGAGCGCGCCGTGCTGAAGGGACTGGTGGACGGCGCCAGCGCGGCGGAGATCGCGAGCGAGCTGGGTGTCTCGGCGAACACCGTCCGCACGCACACCAACAAACTGTTCAGCAAGCTCGGGGTGCACAGCAGGCTCGCGGCGGTCAGCGTTGCCCGCGCGGCCGGGATGCGGCCGGAACGCGTCTAGGCAGCAGGGTGCGGGCACATCTCACCGCGCTGCGCCTGCTGTTGCTGCGCCTGCATTTCTACGCAGGGCTCCTGGTCGGCCCCTTCGTGCTCGTCACCGCGCTGACCGGGCTGCTGTTCACCGCCGCACCGCAGCTGGAGTCGGCGGTGTACGACCACGAGCTGCGGGTGCCGGTGGGGGCCCGCCGCGTCCCGCTGGCCGACCAGGTGTCGAGCGCCCAGGCGAGCGCCAGGGCGACGCTGCACGGCGACACGATCCTCGCGGTACGCCCCGCGGCGGCGCCCGCGGACAGCACGGAGGTGGTGTTCGGCGCGGCGGCGCACAACCCGGACCGCCACGAGCACACGGTGTTCGTGGACCCCTATACCAACGCCGTCCGCGGCACGCTGACCAGCTACGGCGAGTGGCTGCCGATCCAGGCCTGGCTCGTCGGGCTGCACCGCGACCTGCACCTCGGCGACGTCGGCCGCATGTACAGCGAGCTGGCGGCGAGCTGGCTGCTGGTCCTCGCGGTGAGCGGCAGCGCGCTGTGGACCGCGCGGACCCGCCGCCGACGCCGGCTGCGCCGGCTGCTGCTGCCCACCACACGCGGCACCGGCAGGCGCAGGCTGCAGTCCTGGCACGGCGTGATCGGCCTGTGGGCGATGGCCGGCCTCGTGCTGGTGTCGGGCACCGGGCTCGCCTGGTCCCAGTTCGCCGGGGCCAACGTGACGGCGCTGCACGCGGCGCTGCACTGGACCGAGCCCACCGTGCAGATCGCGCGCCGGACCGCGGTGTCGAACAGCGCGGGCGCACCGGGCAGCACCGCGGTCCGCGACGCGGGCACGGTGAGCAGGGCGTCCACCGCGCAGCACGTGCTGGACGCGGCCCGCGGCAGCGGGCTGAACGGACCGGTGGAGATCCGGCCCGCGCCGCGGCCGGGTGACGCCTGGGTGGTGCAGCAGACCCGGCGGCAGTGGCCGACCCGGCTCGACGAGATCGCGGTCGACCCGGCGACCGGGGTGGTGCTCCAGCGGGTCCGGTTCGCCGACTGGCCGCTGCCTGCCAAGATCGCCCGCTGGACCGCCGACATGCATGCCGGCCTGCTGTTCGGTGCAATCGACCGGGCCCTGCTCGCGGTGCTCTCGTTCGGCGTGGTCTGCCTGGTGATCTGGGGCTACCGCATGTGGTGGCTGCGCGCGCGCTACCGCGGCGGGTGGGCGCGGGCACCGGGCGCGTCGATCCGGCCGACGCTGCCCGCGGTGCTGGCGCTCGCCGTGCTCGGGGTGGTGGCCGGGCTGGTCCTGCCGCTGCTCGGGATATCGGTGCTCGGCTTCCTCCTGTTGGACAGCCTGGTCGTGGCGTCCGGCGGGCAGAGCGCTCCCACCAGGGACGTAGCCGCGATCCTCTCGATGCAGGAGTCACCACCCGCTGGTGATACGTAGCGTCACCCGGAGCGGTACACCCGACCGGGGAGGGGCGGCGATGACCGGCACCATCGGCGGCATCCGGACGCAGGACGGCGGACTCGGCGGATCAGGCGGGCTGCCGCTGGTGCTGATGTACCACTCGGTCGCGCCGTACGACGAGGACCCCTACCTGGTGACCGTGAGCCCGGCGCGTTTCGAGCAGCAGATGCGCTGGCTGCACCGGCGTGGCCTGCGCGGGACGTCGATGCGCGAGCTGCTGGCGGCCAGGGCGGCGGGCCGGGACCGGGGCATGGTCGGGCTGACCTTCGACGACGGCTACGCCGACTTCGCGCGGTACGCGGTTCCGGTGCTGCGCCGGTTCGGGTTCACCGCCACCGCGTTCGTGGTGGCGGGGCGCCTCGGCGGGACCAACGCGTGGGACGAGGCGGGTGCCCGCAAGGCGCTCATGACCGCCGAGCAGGTGCGGGAGGTGGCGGCCGAGGGCGTGGAGATCGGCTCGCACGGCCTGCGCCACGCGGCGCTGACCTCGGTGGGCATCGACGAGATCGTCGCCGAGGTGGCGAACAGCCGCGCACTGCTGCGGCAGGTGTGCGGCGGGCCGGTGAGCGGCTTCTGCTACCCCTACGGCGAGGTCGACGCGGTGACCGTCGACGCGGTGCGGGCGGCAGGCTACGACTACGGCTGCGCGATCTGGCGGTCCCGGCTCACCGGGATACACGCGCTGCCCCGCAGCTACGTCGGGGACCGCGACGGGTCGATGCGCCTGATGGCCAAGTGGTACCGGCACCAGATCACGCCGCTGACCGGGCTGCGTCCGGCGCGCAGGCCCGCGCAGGCCCGCGACGACCGGCGTCGCGGCGGTCGACGGCCCCAGCCGGCGTGACCTACCCGGCGGGCCGGGACGGCCGCCCGCTCACCGTGCTCCACGCGGTGCAGCCCACCGGCGCCGGGGTGGCGCGCTATGTGGCCACCGTCGCCGCCGACCAGCTGCGCCGGGGCTGGCAGGTGGTGGTCGCCGCGCCGCCGGGCGGACAGCTCGGTGCCGACCTCGCCGCGCACGGCGTGCCGTGGCTGCACTGGCCCGCGGGCCGGGCGCCGGGTCCCCGCGCGATAGCGGAGGCGCGGCGGCTGCGGCGGCTGGTCCACCAGGTGCGCCCCGACGTGGTGCACCTGCACTCCGCGAAGGCCGGGCTGTCGGGCAGGCTGGCGCTGCACGGCAGCGTGCCCACCCTGTTCCAGCCGCACGGCTGGTCCTGGCTGGCGGCCAACGGCGGCACCGCGCGCACCGCGCTGGCCTGGGAACGACGGGCGGCGAGCTGGGCCGACGTGCTGCTGTGCGTCGGCGACGGCGAGGCCGAGCTCGCCCGGCGCAACCGGGTCGGCACCCGGCACGTGGTGATCCGCAACGGCGTGGACCTGGCCCGCTTCACCCCCGCGGGTCCGGCCAGCAGGGCCCGGGCCCGCATGCGCCTGGGCGTGGGCAGGCAGGTTCCGCTCGCGCTGTGTCTCGGCAGGGTCGCCCGGCAGAAGGGGCAGGACGTGCTGCTCGCGGCCTGGTCGGGGGTGCGGCGGCGCTGTCCGCGTGCCGAGCTGGCCGTGGTGGGCGACGGCGACCTGCACGCCGCGCTGGTCCGTGGCGCGGTGCCCGGCGGGGTGCGCTTCGTGCCTCCCGTCGCCGATCCGCGGCTGTGGTACTCGGCGGCCGACGTCGTGGTGCTGCCGTCGCGGTGGGAAGGTCTCTCGCTCACCCTGCTGGAGGCGCTGGCCAGCGGTTGCCCGGTGATCGGCTCCGACATCCCCGGCATCGCGGAGGCGCTGCCCGGCGCGGCGGGCGCCGTGGTGCCCCCGGGTGATCCCGCACCGCTGGCCTGGGCGCTGGTGCAGCGCCTCGCGGACCGCGCCCGGTGCGTCGCGGAGGGCGCGCTCGCGCGGGTCGCGGCCGGTGCCTTCGACCTGCGCGAGACCCACGAGCAGCTCGCCGCCCTCACCGTCGCGGTGGCCCGCCGACCCGGACACGTCGCACCGTGCTCCGGCATTCGGCCTGGTCACGAGCCTGCGTCGGCCCCGCCGAGGTCGGCACGGCCGCCGATCCCGCGCACTGCGTAGGCGCGATACCGCCGATGGCGGAGGTTCGGCGCCGCCAGCGGTGCGACGGTCAGCAGGCGCGTCGGCGTCCGGCCGCCGACGCGCCGGTGCGCTGCGAGCCGGACGGTGGGAGTGGATCGTGACCGAGAACCGGCTTGCCCTCGCGATCAACGGTCGTGAGCGTCTCCTGGAGGAGCGCCTCGTGCCGTTGTCGCCGAACGGGGCATCCTCGTCGGCGCCGCTGGGGTCGGTCGCGGTGGTGGGGTTGGGATACGTCGGGCTGCCCACCGCGCTGGCACTGCTGGACCGGGCCGCCCGGATCACCGGCGTCGACGTCGACGAGCAGCGGCTGGCCGCGATCCGGGACGGCGAGGTGGACCTGTCCGACGCCGACCGGCTGCTGCTGGCCGCGGCGGTCAACGACGAGACGTTTCGCCTCACCACGCAGAGCCCGGTGCTCGCCGCCGCCGACGCGGTGATCATCTGCGTGCCCACCCCGGTCGACGGCGAGCACGCGCCCAACCTGTCCGCGCTGCGGGCGGCGTGCGACACCGTGGTGCACTGCGCCCGGCCCGGCCAGACGATCATCCTGACTTCGACCAGCTATGTCGGCACCACCCGCCAGCTGCTGATCGAGCCGCTCGAACAGCTCGGCTTCCGGGTGGGCGTCGACGTCCACGTCGCGTTCAGCCCGGAGCGCATCGACCCGGGCAACCCGGACCACGTGCAGCGCGAGACGCCGCGGGTGGTGGGCGGCGCGACCGTCCCGTGCAGCGAGCGGGCCGGCGGGGTGATCGGGCAGCTCACCGACTCGGTGTACCTGGTGACCTCGCCGGAGGCGGCCGAGCTGAGCAAGCTCTACGAGAACATCTTCCGCGCGGTCACGCTGGCGCTGGCCAACGAGTTCGCCGACGTGTGCGGGACGCTCGGGCTGGACCCGATCGAGGTGACGCTGGCCGCGGGCACGAAACCGTACGGCTTCCTCGGCGCCTTCCCCGGCCCCGGCGTCGGCGGGCACTGCATCCCGTGCGACCCCTACTACCTGCTCTGGCAGCTGGGTGCGCAGGACCGGGGCGCGCCGTTGACACCGCTGATCAGCCAGACCATGCGCTCGATCGCGCAGCGTCCGCTGCGGGTCGTGGAGCGGGCCGCCGAGGTACTCGCCGAGGACGGGCACGCCGTCGCGGGCGCGCGGGTGCTGCTGGTCGGCGTCAGCTACAAGGCGGGCGTGCAGGACCTGCGCGAGTCGCCGGCGTTGTCGATCATCCGGGGGCTGCGCGAACGGGGCGCGGCGGTGCACTACCACGACCCGCTGATGCCGGTGATCCGCGACGCCGAGGGGCGGCTGATGCACAGCGTCGCGGCACCCGCGGACCCGATCGGCATCGGCGCCGCCCACCCGGGCGCGGGAAACGGGGCAACCACCGCCGGCCCGGGCGCCGTCCCCCCGCTGACCGGCGGCGGAGCCGATCGGGCCGGCTGGGACCTGGCGATCATCCACGTGGTACACTCCGGATCCGATCTCACCTGGGTGTGGGACGTCCCGAGGGTGCTCGACGCCACCTACCAGTTCGACGGCGCGCCGCGGCGCAGCGTCGTGTGAGGCGGCCCCGCGTGCTCACCCACTACGAACGCCCGCTCGGCCCGGTGATCACCGTGGACCGCGACACCCCCGCGGTGGTGCTCAAGCTGGACCGCAACCCGCTGCACCACGGCGGGCTGGGTGCGATCCGCAGTCTGGGCAGGCTCGGGGTGCCGGTGTACGGGGTGCACGAGGAGCCGCTCGCGCCCGCCGCGCAGTCCCGCTACCTGTGCGGGCGGTTCTTCTGGCGCCCCGGCGAAGGAGCCGGAGGGGCCGGGCCCGACGCCGAACGGCTCGCCGCGGGACTGCTGACCCTCGCCGAGCGGATCGGGCGCCCGGCGGTGCTCATCGCCACCGACGACGCGGGCGCGATCTTCCTCGCCGAGCACGGCGCCGCGCTGCGCCGCTGGTTCCTGTTCCCCGCGCCGCCCGCCGATCTGCCGCGGCGGCTGGCGGGCAAGTACACGCTGCACCGGATCTGCCAGGACCTGGACGTGCCGGGCGCCGAGGCCACGGTGCCCGGCTCGCTGGGCGAGGCGCGGGAGTTCGCCCAGCGGGTCGGGTACCCGCTGGTAGCCAAGCTCGCCATGCCCTGGCTGGCCCGGCCGGGTGCCGCGCTGCGGAGCACCACGGTGGTGCACCGCCGCGACGAGCTCGACCGCGCCTACCGCGACTGCGCCGAGCAACCGGGGCCCGGGCTGATGCTCCAGGAGTTCCTGCCCCGCTGCCCGGACCAGGACTACTTCTTCCACGCGTACTGCGACGCCCGCTCCCGGTGCACTCCGGGTTTCGTCGGCATCAAGGAGCGTTCCTACCCGGCACAGACCGGGCTGACCAGTCTCGGGCGCTGGGTGCACCACGCGGCGCTGCACGAGCAGGCGGCCGAGCTGATCGCCCGGCTGGGCTTCCGCGGTATCGCCGACCTCGACTACCGGCTGGACCCGCGGGACGGCCGGTTCAAGCTGCTGGACTTCAACCCCCGGCTGGGTGCGCAGTTCCGGCTGTTCCGCGACAGCGGCGGCCTCGACGTGGTGGTGGCCGCGCACCTGGACCTCACCG
The DNA here is from genome assembly GCA_036494295.1 of Pseudonocardiaceae bacterium. Lineage (GTDB taxonomy): Bacteria > Actinomycetota > Actinomycetes > Mycobacteriales > Pseudonocardiaceae. Next base: position 1,731 of record DASXOL010000278.1, on the reverse strand, counting down.
GGCGGCCGGTCCCGCAGGGCGCGCCGCTGCCCGGGCGCAGCTTCCTGGTGGAGAACTACGACCCGATCGCCGCATTCGGCCACTGCCGCCAGGGCGAGCTGACCCTCTCCTCGTGGGCGGCTTCGCTGCGCCGCGTCGACGAGACCGCCTGGTTCGCCCGCGACGACCTGGCGCCGTTCGGGCTGATGTGCCTGCGCATGGGCTGGCGCGCGGTGACCCGCCGGATTGCCCGGCGCCCCGCGGTCCCCGGCGCCTCGGCCGACACCAGCGCACCGCCCAGGTACCGCGCCGGGCGCGCCACCGCCCGGCCCGCCACCAGCAGGAACCGCACCGGCGTCACGCGCGAGGCTCGCGCCCTCGACAGGGAAGGCAATCAGATGAGCGACCAGATCGTCACCGGCCCGGACACCGGCCCCGGCATCGGCCCCGGCTCCGATCCGGTCGATGTCGCGATCGTCGGAGCGGGCCCGTACGGCCTCTCACTCGCCGCGCACCTGCGGGCGGCGGGCATCCGGTTCCGCCAGTTCGGCAAGCCCATGCAGTTGTGGCGCGAGGCGATGCCGCGCGGGATGTACCTCAAGTCCCAGGGCTTCGCGTCGAACCTCTCGGAGCCGACCGGGCGCTACACGCTGTCCACCTTCTGCGCGGCGGGCGGCCTGGACTACGCGGACTACGGGCTGCCCGTGCCGCTGGACACCTTCGTGGCGTACGGCAGCTGGTTCCAGCGGGCGCTGGTCCCGGACCTGGAAGAGCTCATGGTCACCGACGTGACCCGCGCCGGCGAGAACTTCGCGCTCACGTTGTCCGACGGGCGCCGCGCAGTGGCCCGCAACGTCGTGGTGGCCACCGGCGTCCAGCACTTCGCCCATCTGCCCGACCTGCTGGCCACGCTGCCCACCCGGATGTGCACGCACGCCAGCGCGCATCCCGATCTCGGGGTGTTCCGCGACGCCGAGGTCGCCGTGATCGGCGCGGGCCAGTCGGCGCTGGAGTCGGCGGCGCTGCTGCACGAGCAGGGCGCCAGTGTCCGGCTGCTGGCCAGGGCGGCGAAGCTGGTGTGGAACGGGGACCCGCTGCTCGCACAGCGTTCCGTGCTGCACCGGCTCCGCGAGCCCGAGGCGCCGCTGGGCTCCGGCTGGAACACCTGGTTCTACTCCACCCAGCCCCGGCTGTTTCGCCGGCTGCCGCGCGCCCAGCGGGTGCACCGGGCGCGCACCGCGCTCGGGCCGGCCGGCGCCTGCTGGCTGCGGCCGCGGGTGGACGGGCGGATCCCCACCTTCCTGCGGCATTCGGTGCGCTGGGCCGAGCCGGAACCGGGCGGGGTGCGGCTCGGGCTGCAGGACGAGACCTGGGGCATCAAGGAGCTCACGGTCGAGCACGTGCTGGCCGCGACGGGGTACCGGCCCGCGCTGTCCCGGCTGACCTTCCTGGACCCGGCGCTGCGGGCCGCGGTGCACACGCTGTCCACCACGCCCGCGGTCGGGGCGGACTTCCAGTCCTCGGTGCCCGGCCTGTACTTCGTCGGCCCGCTCGTCGCGCCGACTTTCGGCCCGGTCATGCGGTTCGTCTACGGAGCCGACTTCGCGGTGCGGACGCTCACCCGCTCGCTCACCAGCTCCCGCAGGCCGCGCGTCGCGGCAGGGGCGCGCAGGTGACCGGCTCGCTCCACACCGCCGCCGCGCCCGCGGACGGCGACGCGGGTCACCCGCGCCCGGCACTGCTGTCGCGGCT
>DASXOL010000277.1:0-10433 GCA_036494295.1 Pseudonocardiaceae bacterium | reverse complement strand
CGGCCTGGTCATGGTGCTCTCGGCGTCCAGCGTCTTCGCCTACACCCAGGACGGCTCGTCCTACGCGGTCTTCGGCCAGCAGCTCGTGTACTGCGCAGTGGGGCTGGTGCTGTTCTGGCTCGCGTTGCGGACGCCGGTGCGGATGCTGCGCGGCACGAGCGCGATGTTCCTGCTGGTGTGCGTGCTGCTGCTGGTCGTGGTGCTCACCCCGCTCGGCCGGGACGTCAACGGCGCGCGGGCCTGGCTGCGGGTGGGTCCGCTGGGTCTGCAGCCGTCCGAGCCGGCCAAGCTCGCGCTGGCGCTGTGGGGCGCCCATGTGCTGGTCACCAAGCGGGCGCTGCGCCACCAGTGGCGGCATCTGCTGGTGCCCCTGGTGCCGGTGGCCGTGGTGATCTTCGCGCTGGTGATGCTGCAGCCCGACCTCGGCACCACCATCACGCTCGGCATCGTGCTGCTCGCGCTGCTGTGGTTCGGCGGCGCGCCGCGCGAGCTGTTCGGTGCGGTCACCATCGCCGGGATCGCCGGAGCGGTCACCATGGCGGGCATCGCCAGCTACCGCTCGGCGCGGATCGCGTCCTTCCTGCACCCCGGCGCGGACCCACAGGGCGCCGCCTACCAGGCACGGCAGGCGTTGTACTCGCTGGCCGACGGCGGCTGGTGGGGCGTCGGCCTCGGCCAGGGCAGCGCCAAATGGGCCTACCTGCCCAACGCGCACAACGACTTCATCTTCGCGATCATCGGCGAGGAGCTCGGCTTCCTGGGCTGCCTGGTGGTGCTGCTGCTGTTCGGCACCCTCGCGCATGTCGGGATGCGGATCGCGGCCCGCAACACCGACCCCTGGATCAAGCTCACCGCCGCCACCCTCACCACCTGGCTCGTCGGCCAGGCGGCGATCAACATCGGCTACGTGGTCGGGCTGCTGCCGGTGACCGGGATCCCGCTGCCGCTGATCTCCTCGGGCGGCACCTCGGTGTCGCTGGCCATGCTCGCCTTCGGGCTGCTGGCGAACTTCGCCCGGCACGAGCCGCCCGCGGTGGCCGCGCTGCGCTCGGAGACGGCCCGGTCCGGACGGCCGGGGCTGGTGTCCCGGCTGCTGCGGTTGCGCCCCCCGGTGCCCTACCTCTCCGCGCCGCGACCACCACGCAGGACACCGCATCCGGTACGTACCGCCGCCCGCCCGATGCAGGCGCCGCGGGCCGCAGGAGGTAGGCGATGAGCTCCGCCGAGGGACGTCCGCTGTCCGTGGTGGTCGCGGGTGGCGGCACCGCGGGCCACGTCGAGCCTGCGCTGGCGCTGGCCGACGCCGTCCGCAGAGCCGCACCCGGCGCCTGGGTCACCGCGCTGGGCACCGCACGCGGGCTGGAGACCACGCTGGTCCCGGAACGGGGCTACCCGCTGGAGCTCATCCCGGCGGTGCCGCTGCCGCGCAAGCCGACCATGGACCTGCTGCGGCTGCCCGTGCGGCTGCGTGCCGCGGTGCGCCGGGTCCGCGAGGTGCTCGACGCGGTGCACGCCGACGTGGTGGTCGGGTTCGGCGGCTACGTCGCGCTGCCCGCCTATCTCGCGGCGCGCGGCCGGGTGCCGATCGTGGTGCACGAGGCCAATGCCCGCGCCGGGCTGGCCAACAAGGTCGGCGCCCGGTTCGCCGCCCGGGTGCTGGCCGCGGTGCCGGACAGCGGGCTGCCCGACGCCGAGGTGATCGGCATCCCGCTGCGTCAGGCGATCTCCACCCTGGACCGGGCCGGTCTGCGGGCCAGGGCGCGGGTCCACTTCGGGCTGGACCCGGACGCCCCGACGCTGCTGGTGACCGGCGGCTCGCAGGGCGCCCGCTCGCTCAACAACGCGGTGTCGGGTGCGGCCGCCGCCCTCGCCGGCGCCGGTATCGGCGTGCTGCACGCGCACGGCAGGCGAAACACCGTGCAGGTCGAGCCGGTGCCCGGTGCTCCGCCCTACGTCGCGGTGCCCTACCTGGAACGGATGGACCTGGCGCTGGCGGCCGCCGATCTGGCGATGTGCCGGGCTGGCGCCATGACGGTGGCCGAGCTCTCCGCGGTGGGGTTGCCCGCGGTGTACGTCCCGCTGCCGCACGGCAACGGCGAGCAGGAGCTCAACGCGCGCCCGCTCGTCGATGCCGGTGGCGCGGTGCTGGTCGGCGACGCCGAGCTGACCCCGCGCAAGGTGCTCGACGAGGTGGGCGCGATACTGACCGACCCGCGCAGGCTCGCGTCGATGAGCGCCGCGGCCCGGGTGGCGGGCCACCCGGACGCCGACGACGTCCTGGCCAGGATCGTGCTGGAGGTCGCACGGTGACACCCTCCGTACCGGCTGACGGCGACATGCCGGACACCCCGCAGCCGCCCGCTGCGCCGCCGGAGCTGCCGCCGGAGCTCGCCCGCACCCACCTGATCGGGATCGGTGGCGCCGGCATGGCCGGCGTGGCCCGCATCGTGCTCGCCCGCGGCGGCGAGGTGTCCGGCTCGGACGCCAAGGACTCCCGCGCTCTGCTCGCGCTGAGCACGCTGGGGGCCAAGGTGGCCGTCGGGCACGCCGCGGTGAACCTCGACCTGCTGGGCCGCGACCCCACCGCGGTGATCAGCACCAAGGCGGTGCACCAGACCGACCCGCACAACCCCGAACTGGTCGAGGCCGCGCGCAGAGGCATCCCGGTGCTCCACCGGTCCACCGCGCTGGCCGCGCTGATGACCGGATACCGGGTCGCCTGCGTCACCGGCACGGCGGGCAAGACGTCCACCACCTCGATGCTCACCGTCGCGTTGCAGCACTGCGGCGCCGACCCGTCGTTCCTGATCGGCGGTGACCTCAGCGTCTCCGGTTCCGGTGCGCACCACGGCAGCGGCGAGGTCTTCGTCGCCGAGGCCGACGAGAGCGACGGCTCGTTCCTGGCGTACTCGCCGGATCTCGCGGTGATCACCAACGTGGAGGCCGACCATCTCGACCACCACGGCAGCGTCGAGGCCTACGCCGCCACCTTCGCCGAGTTCGTCACCCGGCTGCGGCCCGGCGGGGTGCTGATCGCGAACGCCGACGACCCCGGATCGGCCGCGGTGGCCCGCGAGGCCGAGCAGGCCGGGATCCGGGTCCGCCGCTACGGCCGCTGCGCCACCGGCCCGGCGGACGCCCACCTGCTGGGCTACACGCCGCTGGGCGGTCGCGGCATGGCCACCGTGGAGCTGGCCGGCCCGGACGCCACCGCCGCCGACGTCACGGTGCGGCAGGTGCAGGTCGAGGTCGCCGTGCCGGGCGAGCACATGGCGAGCAACGCCACCGCCGCGCTGCTGGCCGGGTTGGAGCTGGGTGCGCCGCTGCCCGATCTGCTGGCCGGGCTGGCCGGTTTCGGCGGCGTGCGGCGCCGCTTCGAGTTCAAGGGCCAGGCCGCGGGTGTGCGGGTCTACGACGACTACGCCCATCACCCGACGAAGGTGGCCGCCGCACTGCGCGGCGCGCGCCAGGTGGTCGGCGAGGGCCGGCTGATCGTCGCCTTCCAGCCGCACCTGTACTCGCGGACCAGGGACTTCGCCGCCGAGTTCAGCTCCGCGCTGGGGCTGGCCGACGAGGTGCTGCTGCTGGACGTCTACGCCGCCAGGGAGGATCCGCTGCCCGGCGTCACCGGCGCGCTCATCGCGGAAGCCGTGCCGCTGCCGCCGGGGCACGTGCACTACGAGCCGTCCTGGCAGAACGTGCCGCTGCGGCTGGTCGAGCTGGCCAGACCGGGTGACGTGGTGGTGACCATGGGCGCAGGCGACATCACGGTCCTCGGTCCGGAACTGATCGCCGAGTTGGAGCGCCGCGTCGCCGCGGGGCATGCGTGACCACACCGGGAGCAGGCACACCCGGCCAGCCGCGCCGCCCGCGGCGAGACGCGCAACGCCCGGCTCCCACCGGGCGGGAGCGCCGCGACCAGGGTCGTCGAGGGTCGTCGCAACCGTTGCGCGACCAGCAGCCTCCCGCTGAGCAGCGGCCGGTCCGCGAACCACAGCGGCACCACGACCGCCAGCCACCGCGGGACCGCCAGCAACCGCGTGACCAGCCCGGCCGGGCCCGGCCGCCGGGGCCGCACGGGGCGCCGGTGCCCAGGGACCGGACCGGCGGGCCGCGCGGGACCGTCCCGCCGAAGGGCACGGTGCCGCGCGCGCCCCGGCTGAACCAGCCGACCAGCAGCCGCACGCCGCTGCTGGTCGCGGCCGGTGCGGCGGCGATCCTGGCGCTCTGCGGCGCGATGGGCTGGGTGCTGCTGGGCAGTTCGTGGTTCGACGCCAGGGCGGTGCAGGTGCTCGGCGCCAGCACGCTGCCCGCCGACCAGGTGAGCGCGGCGGCCGCCGTTCCGCTCGGCACGCCGATGGTGCGCCTGGACACCGACGCCATCGCGGCGCGGGTGGGGGCACTGCGCCGGGTGGCCACCGTGCAGGTGAGCCGGACCCTGACCGGCACGGTGCGGATCGAGATCACCGAACGCGCGCCGATCGCGGTGCTCCGTGCCCCGGACGGGATACACCTGGTCGACGTCACGGGCACCGACTACGCCACGGTCCCGCCGCCGCCGCCAGCACTGCCGCAACTGGGGGTCGCCCACGTGGCGCCGGGTGATCCGGCCACCATGGCGGCGATCGCGGTGCTCACCGGACTGCCCCCCGCGCTGCGGAACCAGGTGGTCGCGGTGGGCGCCGACTCGCCCGCCGACGTGGTGCTGCAGCTGCCCGACCACCGGCAGGTGCGGTGGGGCGGGGTGGAGCAGGGCGATCGCAAGGCCGCGGTGCTCGGCCCGTTGCTCACCCGCGACGGCTCCGTGTACGACGTCTCCAGTCCTGATCTGCCCACCGTCTCCTGACCGTCGCCGGGCGGTACCGGTGCACCAGACTGGTGAGGTGGTCGGCCCCTGGTTCGCGCTGCTCGCCGCGGTGCTCGGCGAAAGCGTGGCCCGGTTGCCCGCGTCCGCCTGCGCCGCCGCGGTTCGCGGCGCGCCGCCGCGGCGGCCCGCGGTCCAGCTGCTGTCCGCCGTGGCGCGCTCCGCCGCGGTGCTCGGTGCCGGTGTCGCGACCGCGGCCGGCCTGATGAGGCTCGCCGCGCCGGCGTGGTCGTGGGGCGCGGCCGCGGCCGTCCTCGCCGTCGCGGTGCTGCCGCTGGCGGCGGCGCCGCTCACCGCCGCGCCGCTGCTCGGTGCGCCACTGCGGATCGCGCTGCTCGCCTGGTGCGCGATACGGGTCGGTGCGGGCCTCGGCGGCTCCCCGGTCGCGCCGGCGGCGGCACTGGCCGGGCTGTTGGCGGCAGTGGCAGTGGCAGCGGCAGCGGCGGCCGCGGGGGCAGTCGGGTCGGCGGGTCAGGAGTGGGCCGCGGGGCTGCGCAGACACCTCAGTGACTCGGTGTCGGTGCTGGTCGCGGCCCCGATCATGCTGGCGGTCGGGGTGGTGCCGCTGCTGGTCGGCCTGCCGCTCGCGCCCTGGGAGCTGTGGCGCTACTGCACCCGCCGCCCCGGCGCGGCCCCCGGCGCGACACCGGGGAGCAGCCCCGAGCGCGGCGGCGCGCTGTTCGTGCTCTACCTCGACGGTGTCGGCAAGACCAGGGTGGCGCCCACCACCGTGGCGCGCGGGCTGGGCGCCGCACTGGACGAGGCGCTGCCCGGTGCCCGGTTCGTCACCGACGTGCTGCCCTACTCGCCGCTGCAGTCGCCGCTCACCGAGCGGACCGGGTCCGGTCCGGCCTGGCGGTGGCTGCGGCGCCACGGCTTCCCGATGCTGGCGGGCCACAACATCCTGCAGACCGTGGTGGCCAGTGACGCCCGCTACCAGCAGGCTTACGGCCTGGCGGTCGCGCACGCGGGGTGGGCCGCGCTGCGCCGTGCGGGGTATCGCCGCGGCGACCGGCTGGTCGTGCTGGGCTACAGCGGCGGCGCGGTGGCCGGTGTCGCCGCCGCAGATCAGCTGGCCGACCTGGCCGACACGCCGACCGTGCCGGTGTTCAGCATCGGCGGATACCTCGACGGCAGGACGCTGCCCGGCCGGGCCACCGTCCATCACCTGGCGAGCAGCGCGGACCGGGTGGAACGACTGGGACGCGTCATGTTTCCCGCCCGGTGGGCGGTGTTCGCCGGCTCCGCGTGGAACCGGGCGGTGGCCGGCGGCACCGTGGTGCTCCACGAGGTGCCCGGTTCCCGGCACATCGGCCCGCAGGGCTATCTCGCTCCGGGCACCGGCCCGGCGGCCGGCGGGGGAGCGGAGGGTGAGGGCGGGCTGACGCGTACCGTCACCACCCTGGCCATGCTGTTGACCTCCACTTCGCGGAGGTAGAGTGCCGGTTCGCCGGAAAACTCACGGTCGCCGGGCAGGGCAGACGTCTGGGGGCACGGAACGTGGGTCGGCGGGTGAAGATGTCACCGCAGTACACACCGTCACAGGTCACACCAGGTGACCTGCCCGGCGTGCCTGCTGGACCGGACGAGGGGCGGTGCCTACCGTCCCGTGCTGAGACCAGAGCTGACATAACTCTAATCCTGTAGTTGAGGTTGAGGGTTGTGACACGCCGAGGGGAGAAGGCGCAGGGTGCCCGTCGTCGGCGGGGCATCGGCAGCGACGAGGAAGGCCCACCGTGATGGAGGCCCCAGGGTGAAAGTCCGGAACGTGAAGGACGCAGGCGGATGACCCCCCCGCACAACTACTTGGCCGTCATCAAGGTGGTCGGCATCGGGGGCGGCGGGGTCAACGCGGTCAACCGCATGATCGAGGTCGGACTCAAGGGAGTCGAGTTCATCGCGGTGAACACCGACGCCCAGGCGCTGCTCATGTCGGACGCCGACGTCAAGCTCGACATCGGAAGGGAGCTGACCAGGGGGCTGGGCGCGGGGGCGAACCCCGAAGTCGGCCGTAAGGCCGCCGAGGACCACCGCGAGGAGATCGAGGAGGTCCTCAAGGGCGCCGACATGGTGTTCGTCACCGCGGGCGAGGGCGGCGGCACCGGCACCGGCGGCGCGCCGGTGGTGGCGAGCATCGCACGCAAGCTGGGCGCCCTCACCATCGGCGTGGTCACCCGCCCGTTCACCTTCGAGGGCAAGCGCCGCGGCGGCCAGGCCGAGGACGGGATCACCGAGCTGCGCAACGAGTGCGACACGCTCATCGTGATCCCCAACGACCGGCTGCTGCAGCTCGGCGACGCGGGCGTGAGCCTGATGGACGCCTTCCGCTCGGCCGACGAGGTGCTGCTGTCCGGTGTCCAGGGCATCACCGACCTGATCACCACCCCCGGCCTGATCAACCTCGACTTCGCCGACGTGAAGAGCGTCATGTCCGGGGCGGGCAGCGCCCTGATGGGCATCGGGTCCTCCCGCGGGGAGGGCAGATCGGTGCAGGCCGCGGAGAAGGCGATCAACTCGCCGCTGCTGGAGGCCTCCATGGACGGCGCGCACGGGGTGCTGTTGTCCGTCGCTGGTGGTTCGGACCTCGGCCTGTTCGAGATCCACGAGGCGGCCTCGCTGGTGCAGGAGGCCGCCCACCCGGAGGCGAACATCATCTTCGGCACGGTGATCGACGACTCGCTCGGCGACGAGGTGCGGGTCACCGTGATCGCCGCGGGATTCGACTCCGGCGGCCCGGCACACAAGAAGCTGGAGCCCATGCCGGTCGCGTCACGGGCACCCAGGGGGCAGGCCGGGCAGACCGGACGGCGTGCGGAACCTCCGGCGGCCGCACCTGCCGAGCCTGCGCCGCCGCCCGCGCCGACGCCTCCTCCGGAGCCGCCCCCGGCGCCCCCGTCGGCCGCGCCGCCGCCCAGCCGCGCGGCCGGTGGCCCGCCGTCCCCGCCCGCCTGGGCCCCCGCCACCGGAGAGCGGAGCCAGCAGAGTGCGTACGGGGCGCGAAGCGGCGCGGGCTGGCCGAGCCGGGCGGTGCCGGTGAGTCAGGACGCCGACGACGAGGACGAGGTGGACGTCCCGCCGTTCATGAAGCGGTGAGCGGCGTCCGCATCCGCCGGGTCGTGACCACCCGCGACGGGGGCGTGTCGGCGTCGCCGTACGCCTCGTTCAACCTCGGGGCGCACGTCGGTGACCGGGCCGAGGCGGTCACGGCGAACCGGGAACGGCTCGCCGCGGAGCTCGGGCTGGCCGCCGACCGGCTGGTCTGGATGGAGCAGGTGCACGGTCGCACGGTGGCCGTCGTCGACGGGCCCCGGGCCGAGCCGCTGCCTGCCACCGACGGGGTGGTGACCGCGGAGCCCGAGCTGGTCATGGCGGTGCTGGTGGCCGACTGCGTGCCGGTCCTGCTCGCCGATCCGGTGGCCGGCGTGGTCGGCGCGGTGCACGCGGGCCGGGTGGGCGCCAGGGTCGGTGTGCTGTCCGCGGCGCTGGACGCCATGCGCGGGCTCGGCGCGCAGACCGAGCGGGTGGAGGTGCTGCTCGGGCCGTCGGCCTGTGGCAAGTGCTACGAGGTGCCCGCCGACATGCAGTCCGATGTGGAGCGCCATCTGCCCGGCAGTGCCTGCCGGACCAGGAAGGGGACCGCGGGCCTGGATCTGCGCGCCGGGCTGTGGCGCCAGCTCGCGGACGCCGGGGTGGCCCGGATCGGGGTCGACCCGCGCTGCACCATCGAAGCCGCCGAGCTGTTCAGTTACCGGCGCGAGGGCACCACCGGACGGATCGCGGCGCTCACCTGGTTCGAACGCTGATCCGGTTCCTGGCCGGACACCGAACCCGAACCGCTGCCGGTGTGCACGCGCGCACCGCCCGAGGAGGATTCAGCGTCGTGGGAAGCCGCCGGGACGAACTGGCCGCAGCCGTGGACCGGGTGCGGGAACGCATCGACGCCGCCTGCCGGGCGGCCGGACGCGACCCCGCCGAGGTGCGGCTGCTCGCGGTCACCAAGACCTTTCCCGCCTCGGACGTGGTGGAACTCGCCGGCCTGGGCCTGCTCGACGTCGCCGAGGCGCGCGATCAGGAGGCCGTCCCGAAGATCGCCGAGGTCGCCACGCTGCGCCCGGCCCGGCCGGCGATCCGCTGGCACCTCGTCGGGCGCCTGCAGCGCAACAAGGCCCGCTCGGTGGCCCGCTGGGCCGACCAGGTGCAGTCGGTCGACTCGGTCAGGCTGGTCGAGGCGCTGGACCGGGCCTGCCGGAACGCCCAGGAGGCCGGCGAACGCGAGGGACCGCTCGGCGTGCTCGTGCAGGCCAGCCTGGACGGCGACCCGTCACGCGGCGGCTGCCCGCTCGCCGGGCTCGATGCGCTCGCCGAGCAGGTGGCCGCCGCGCCGGCACTGCGCCTGCAGGGCGTCATGGCGGTGGCACCGCTGGGCGCCGAGCCCGGTCCGGCGTTCGCCGACCTGGCCGCCGCCGCCCAGCGGCTGCGCCGCGACCACCCCGAGGCGCTGGAGGTCTCCGCGGGGATGAGCGGGGACCTCGAATCGGCCGTCGCGCAGGGCTCCACCTGCGTGCGTGTCGGAACCGCGCTACTGGGTGGACGGCGGTTAGCCTCACGCTGACCGTGTGTGAGGGCCGCGCGATGAGCAGCGGTGTCCGGCTGCGGGCCCCTCGTGGGGGAACTGGGCAATGCAGGTTCGGACCGGCAGGTTCGGACCTGCTCGAACAGGAGCGCTGAGGCGATGAGCACGCTGCACAGGCTGAAGGCCTACTTCGGCATGGTGCCAGCCGAGGAGTTCGACGACTTCGGTCCGGACTACCGGGACGAGTATCACCGCGGATACGACCCCGGTTACGACCACGGCTACGACTCCGGCTACCGCCCGGACCCGGCGGACGCTCCGCGCGAGCACGCCTACCCGGGCGATCGTCCCTCCAGCTACCGCCCGCGCCGCGCCGATGCCGACGACTTCGCTGGTCAGCACGGCAGGACGCCGCCCGCCACGGTCCGCTCCTCCCGGCATCCGGCCTGGCCGGAGCCCGCGGTGCACGGTTCGCTGGCGGTCGACACCGCGCCTGCGGTTCGCGAGCCGGTCACTTCGCCGCGGAGCAACCTGTTCGCCGAGGACGAGGCACACCCGCTGGCCAGGATCGTGACGCTGCACCCAAGCAGCTACCACGAAGCCCGGCCGATCGGTGAGCGGTACCGGGAGGGCGCACCGGTGATCATGAACCTGACCGGCATGGAGGACAAGGACGCCCGTCGCCTGGTCGACTTCGCGGCCGGCCTGGCGTTCGCGCTGCACGGCTCCATCGACAAGGTGACCAACAAGGTGTTCCTCCTCTCACCGCCGAACGTGGATGTGTCAGCAGAGGACAGACGACGGATCGCCGAGGGCGGCCTGTTCAACCAGCGCTGAGTGTGGAGCGGCGCAGCGGGTTCTACTCACACCCCGCTCGTCGCTCGTAGCGCCTCGATGGCAGAGTGGTGCTGTGGACGTTGCCCGGTATGTGGTCTACTACCTGCTGTTCTTCTTCTGGTTGTTGCTCACCGCGCGTATTGTTGTCGAGCTTGGTCG
>DASXOL010000276.1:0-13163 GCA_036494295.1 Pseudonocardiaceae bacterium | reverse complement strand
CACGTCCGGGTCGCCCTCACCGCGACCGACGAGCGGATCGCCGCCGGGGTGCATCGCCTCGAGCAACTGCCCGCTCGCCGCTGATCAGGCGGCGAGCGCCTCGGCGCGGGACTGCACCTTCGTCCATGCCGCTGCCCAGCTCTGCCGGGTCTCCAGCCGGCTGACCTCTTCGCGCTCCACCAGCCGTCCGGCGGCGAACACCACGTCGAGGTCCACGACGTCACCCAGCGCGTCCAGCAGCCGCAACACCCGGTCCTGTGCGACGCAGGCGTCCTGGTGCTCGCCGAGCACGTCCTGCAGGCCGACCGTCGACTTCACCAGCCGGCGCATCGGCTTCCCACCGGTGGCCAAGGCGAGCTCCCCGGTGTAGCGCAGCCGCTTGACCTTGATCCGCAGTGCGTGCAGCACCTCGTCGGGCGGGTCGTCGCCCGCGCGTCGCGCGGCCTTGCTCACCTTGCTGAACTCGGTGTGCACCAGCTCGGCGAGCTCGCGGCGGGCGGCAGAGCCCCGGCGCGTGGCCGCGGTGTCGCCCCGGCGCGCTCCCGGCAGCGGCTGGGACACCGCGGCCGCCAGCGTGCGCAGCAGGGCGAGGTACCGGTCGCTGCTCAGCGCGGCAAGCATCTCGACGCGGGCGTGCTCGCGCTCCACCACGAGGCCGTCGAGCAGCGTCTCGGCGCCGTCGCGGCTGCTCTGGTCGAAGCCGGCGGCGCGCCCGCGAAGCCGCTCGATGAGCACGTCGGCGTCGCGCACCGGCCCGAGCGACCGGCCCAGCCAGCCCAGCTCCGCGCGCAGCTCGTCCGCCCAGCTCCTGTCCAGCAGCGGACCGGCCGCTTTCAGCGCGGCGCGCATCCGGCGCACCGCCGAGCGCATCTGGTGCAGTTCCTCGGGGTCCGTGCCCACCCTGGTGCCCGGATCACGGGCCAGCAGGTCCCGCAGCCGGGTGTCCAGCGCCGCCCGCAGCTGGTGCATCGCGGGATCACGGCGTCGGGCCCGGATCGGCTTACCCAGCTCGATCAGATCGGCGGGAAGCGTCGCGGCCAAACGGGAACGGCGGGGGCTACGTTGCGGGGCCCGGACCACAGCGACCATCGGCAGATCCTAGTGAATCGCCGGTCCGTTCCGGGTCACAGGTCGGACTCTGCGGCGAGTGGCCCTGATCAGTCGTTGGCGTGCAGTGCGGCGTTGAGCTCGACACCGGCCTTGCCCTGGCGGTTCACCACCTGCACCGCCCCGGTGAGCGAGTCGCGGCGGAACAGCAGCCCGGAGGTGCCGGACAGCTCCCGCGCCTTGACCGAGGTGCCGTCGGGCAGCGCGACCTTGGTGCCCGCCGTGACGTAGAGCCCGGCCTCCACCACGCAGTCGTCGCCCAGCGAGATGCCGATCCCGGCGTTGGCGCCGACCAGGCAGCGCTCACCCACCGAGATCTGTTCCTTGCCGCCGCCGGACAGCGTGCCCATCACCGAGGCGCCGCCGCCGAGATCGGAGTTCGCGCCGAGCACCACGCCCGCGGAGATCCGGCCCTCGACCATCGAGGCACCGAGCGTGCCCGCGTTGAAGTTCACGAAACCCTCGTGCATCACCGTGGTGCCGGCGGCGAGGTGCGCGCCGAGGCGGACCCGGTCGGCGTCGGCGATCCGCACTCCCGACGGCAGCACGTAGTCGACCATCCGGGGAAACTTGTCGACCCCGTACACGGTGACCGCGCCGAGCTGGCGCATCCGCAGCCTGGTCGACTCGAAGCCCTCGACCGGGCACGGCCCCGCATCCGTCCAGACCACATTGGACAACAGGCCGAAGATGCCGTCGAGGTTGATGCTGCGCGGGGTCACCATGCGGTGTGAGAGCAGGTGCAGGCGCAGGTAGGTGTCGTGCGCGTCGGCGGGTGGGGCCTGCAGGTCGGCGATCACGGTGCGGACCGCGACGAGTTCCACCCCGCGGGCCGGGTCCGGGCCGAGCAGTGCCGCGAACTCCTCGGGCACCTCGTCCTCGGCAAGCCGCGTGCTGCCCGCGGCGGCGCCGTCCGGGACGCCCGCCGAGGGGTGCGGGAACCAGGTGTCCAGCACGGTTCCCGCATGCGTGACGGTGGCCAGCCCGACGCCGTGCGCGGACCCGATGGGGGAACTCTGCGAGTCGGTCACAACGTGCCACGGTAGTGGGGTGGCGGCGGCCCTTCACGAGCACGGGTGGCATACCGTCGCCGGGTGCATCTGGATCTGAACGCCGACCCGGTGGAGCTGACCGCGGCGCTGGTGGACACCCGCAGCGTGTCCGGGGACGAGACCGAGCTCGCCGACGCGGTGCAGGCCGCGCTCGCCGCGCAGGCGCCGCATCTGCAGGTGCTCCGCTCCGGCAACGCGGTACTGGCCCGCACCGATCTCGGACGTCCGCAGCGGGTGCTGCTCGCCGGGCACCTGGACACCGTTCCGGTGGCGGCCAACCTGCCCAGCCGCCGGGAGGACGGGCTGCTGCACGGCTGCGGCACCTCGGACATGAAGTCCGGCGACGCGGTGATCCTGCACCTCGCGGCCACCGTGCCGGAGCCCAGGCACGACATCACCGTGGTGCTCTACGACTGCGAGGAGGTCGACGCGGTCCGCAACGGGCTGGGTCGCATCGAGCGGGAGCACCGCGACTGGCTGGCCGCCGACCTGGCGATCCTCGGCGAGCCGACCAACGGCCTGGTCGAGGCGGGCTGCCAGGGCACGCTGCGCGCCACGGTGCGCACCGCGGGGCACCGGGTGCACAGTGCACGTTCCTGGCTCGGCCGCAACGCCATCCACGCCGCGGGCGAGGTGCTGGGCCGGCTCGGCGCCTACCAGCCACGCGGCGTGGAGATCGACGGCTGCACCTACCGGGAGGGGATGCAGGCCGTGGGCATCTCCGGAGGTGTCGCGGGCAACGTGGTGCCCGACGCCTGCGAGGTGACGGTGAACTTCCGGTTCGCCCCGGACCGGTCGCTGCCCGCGGCGCAGCAGCACGTGCGGGAGGTGTTCGACGGCTTCGACCTGGAGTTCACCGACGGGTCACCCGGCGCGCTGCCCGGCTTGGACGCCCCGGCCGCCCGGCAGTTCCTGGCCGCCAGCGGCACCGAGCCGGTGGCGAAGTACGGCTGGACGGACGTCTCGCGGTTCGCCGCGCTCGGCATCCCCGCGCTGAACTACGGGCCGGGCGACCCCAATCTCGCGCACACCCGTGAGGAGCATGTGCGCACCGATCTCATCACCGCCTGTACCGATGTGATGCGTCGCTACCTCTCCTGACCCGGCTGCGTCAGCGGCTCATTACGCTGACGCCATGGCCGGAGACGGGCGCGCTGCGCCGGAAGGCAACGGGCAGGACGCGGAGCATCCCCGCGAGAAACAGCGCGGGCCCGTGGTGCTGCGCCGCCACCGTCTGGTCGAGCCGACCACCACCGACCAGCGGCTGCTCGACTCGCGGGGGCCCTCCGACTGGGTGCACACCGACCCGTGGCGGGTGCTGCGCATCCAGGCCGAGTTCGTCGAGGGCTTCGGCGCGCTGGCCGAGCTGCCCCGCGCGGTCACCGTCTTCGGCTCCGCCCGCACCGCAAGGGACCACCCGGAGTACGCGATGGGAAGGAAGCTGGGCGCCGCGCTGGCCGACGCCGGCTTCGCGGTGATCACCGGGGGCGGTCCCGGGACCATGGAAGCGGTCAACCGGGGTGCCTCCGAGGCGGGCGGGCTCTCCGTCGGGCTGGGCATCGAGCTGCCCTTCGAGCAGGGCCTCAACCCGTGGGTCGACCTCGGCATCAACTTCCGCTACTTCTTCGCCCGCAAGACGATGTTCGTCAAGTACGCGCAGGCCTTCGTGTGCCTGCCCGGCGGGTTCGGCACGCTGGACGAGCTGTTCGAGGCGCTCACCCTGGTGCAGACCAAGAAGGTCACCAAGTTCCCCGTCGTGCTGCTGGGCACGTCCTACTGGGGCGGGCTGTACTCGTGGCTCGCCGACACGGTGACCGCCGAGGGAAAGCTCAGCCCGCGCGAGCTCGCCCTGGTCCACCTGACCGACGACATCGACGAGGCGGTCCGGCTGGTCGGCGAGTCCTACAAGGCGTGGCAGGACACCCATTGAGCACCCGGAGCGTCTGCGTCTACTGCGCCTCCGCCGACGGCATCCCCGAGCACTACCAACGCCTCGCCGCGCAGGTCGGCGCCGGTGTCGCGGCCAGAGGCTGGCAGCTGGTCTCCGGCGGAGGCAACGTGTCGATGATGGGCATGCTGGTCCGCGCCGCCCGTGCGCACGGCGGGCGCACCGTGGGCGTCATCCCGCGCGCGCTGCTCGACCGGGAGGTCGCCGACACCGAGGCCGACGAGCTGCTGGTGACCGACACCATGCGGGAACGCAAGGCGCTGATGGACGCCCATGCCGACGCCTTCCTGACCCTGCCCGGCGGCATCGGCACCTGTGAGGAGTTCTTCGAGGCCTGGACCTCGCTGGTGCTGGGGATGCACGCCAAACCGGTCGTGCTGCTCGACCCGGACGGGCACTACCGAGGTCTGCTGGACTGGCTGGACGGGCTGCGGGAGCGGGGTTTCCTGTCCGCCTCCGCGCTGGCCTCGCTCGTCGTCGCCAGCGATGTCGAGGCCGCGTTGCGGGCGTGCGGCTGATGGCGGCGCGGACGGGGGTAGCGGTGCGGTTCGGGAATTCGCCGACGACGCGGTCCGGAACGGGGCGCAGATCATCGGCATCGGCGGGGTGCAGGCGGGTGTCGTCTCGTTTGATCAGGGGCGGCCCGGGCGGGATCCGCACCGTGGTTCGCGTTCAACGGCGGGTATAGCGCAGTAGCAGCGAACCGTGACTGGACAGCACGGATGCCAAGTGCATTTCCCGCGGCGCTTCGAATGGTGAGCTCCCCGCGCATATCCTCTCGGCGGGTCCGACAACCAATGTCGGGGAGAGGGTGAGACACAGATCGTCGATCCTGTCGGCTACCAGAAGACTGGTGAACAGGTGCGGCCCACCCTCGCACAATACGCGTCGCAGGCGTTCCTCGACGGTATTCCCGATGGGTACCTCCGCTGTGCTGGTCAGGATGATCGGCGGGACGATGTCGTCGGTGAACAGCACCGAATTCGGGTCGATGTCGGCCGACCGCGTGACCACCTGCGACCGGCGGGACCGGGTTTTTCGCCCGGCGCAGATCGGCGTCCCCGGCGATGTCGAGATGTGTTGAGCCGTAACCTTCGACCCGCACCGTTCCGGCGCCGACCAGGATCACGTCGGAAAGCGCGCGAAGGAGTCGGAAGACGCGTTTGTCGGCCGGGCCGGACAGTGGTTCGGAGCGGCCTTGGCGCTGGCCGCGCCGTGCAGCGAGGAGACGAAGCTCGCTCTGATCCAGCAACCTGACGCGCCGGTCGACTCCGGGTGGGCGTAGATATCGGCGAGTTCACGGTCGGACAGTTGCTCGATTGTTCTTGATGGCCACAAGGATTCAATCGAGTCCGGCACTCCGGCCTCCTCCGAGTGGGCTCCGGCTGGGGTGAATGGCTCGGGTACGGCGGTCTTGCCGATGGGTCTACCAGACTGCGCGTATCGGCGGAGTACCTCCAGTCAGGTAGACCAGCGCCCTCGGCAACCGGCCTCGGGTGACTCGCGCGCCGAGCGGGGTATGCGGCGGTTGGCGGCGCGCCGTCGGGGGGTCTGTGGTACTTGAAGAGCCACCGACGTGCCACGATCGCACCGTGGGCACGGTGTTGGTCTACCTCGTTGTCATGGTGGTGGTCGCTGCGGTGGTCTTCCTTGTCGCCTCGCTGGTCTTCGGCCGGGGCGAGGAGCTGCCCGCGCTGGCGCCGGACGCGACGCCCACCCAGTTACCGAGGGGGCCGCTCGCCGGCGACGATCTGCGTTCCCTCCGGTTCGCGCAGGTCGCACGCGGTTATCGCATGTCGGAGGTGGACTGGGCGCTGCAGCGGACCGCCGCGGAGCTCGACGCCCTGCGCGCCAGGGTGGCGGAGCTGGAGACGCGACGGTGAGCGAACTGACCGTGCGGGTCGACGTGGACGCCGAGCCCGAGACGGTGTTCGCGGCCGCCACCGACTGGAACCGGCAGAGCGAGTGGATCCTGGGCACCAGGGTGCGGGTCACCCGCGGCGACGGCAGTTCGGTCGGCTCCGAGGTGGCCGCCTTCACCGGTGTCGGCGGCGTCGGGGTCACCGACACCATGCTCGTGGTCTCGTGGGATGCCCCGCGTCGCTGTGAGGTGCAGCACACCGGTCGCATCGTGCGCGGCTACGGCATTTTCACGGTCCGGCCCAACGGCCACGGCGCCACGTTCGAGTGGACTGAGCAACTCGAACTGCCGCTGGGCGCGGTCGGCAGGCTGGGCTGGCGATTCGTCAGCCCGCTCTTCGCCTGGGGGCTGCAACAGTCCTTGGACCGCTTCGCCGACTTCTGCCGCAGCTATCCCCCATGAGCCGGCCGTGGCCCGACGGACGCTCCGAGGAGGAGCCGAGCCGAGCCGAAACCACCCGAGACCACCCGAGACGCAGGCGATGACCACAGCGCGCCACGCCGAGCCCGGCCCGGACGGCCGGCTCCGCTGCCCCTGGGGCTTGTCCACCCCGGACTACCGCGAGTACCACGACACCGAGTGGGGCGTGCCGCTGCACGGCACCGCCGCGTTGTTCGAGCGGCTCAGCCTGGAGGCGTTCCAGTCCGGGCTGTCCTGGTTGACCATCCTGCGCAAGCGCCCGGCGTTCCGGCGCGCCTTCGCCGGTTTCGACCCCGCCGTGGTCGCCGGGTTCACCACGGAGGACGTCACCCGGCTGCTCGCCGACGCCGCCATCGTCCGCAACCGGGCGAAGATCGAGGCCACCGTCGGCAACGCCAGGGTGATCGCCGAGACCGGTATGGACTTCGACACACTGCTCTGGTCCTTCGCGCCGGACGGCCCGGCGCGGCCGGCGCCGCGCAGCCTGTCCGAGGTGCCCGCGCGCACCCGTGAGTCCGAGGCGATGGCCCGTGAGCTTCGCCACCTCGGCATCCGATTCGTCGGCCCCACCACCTGCCACGCCCTGATGCAGGCCACCGGCATGGTCGACGACCACCTCGCGGGCTGTTTCCGCCGCGGCGCCGCAGGCTGAGGCCCCACGGCGCGACACGGGATCATGGTTGGTTTCCGGCTCCGGAGGCGATAAGGGAGAATGCAGGAGGTCACCGGTGTCGGGTGGCCACGCGCGGTGACGATTGCACGGAGGGAGCACGCTATGGCGGCCATGAAGCCCCGGACCGGCGACGGTCCCCTCGAGGTGACGAAGGAGGGACGCGGCATCGTGATGCGGGTCCCCCTCGAGGGCGGTGGGCGGCTTGTCGTCGAGATGACGCCGGACGAAGCAGGTGAGCTCGGGGAGGCGTTGCGCGCCGTCGTGGAGTAACGGCTGAACCTCGCTCCCGCGTTGACGCGGAGTGACGAGCGAGCGCACCGGCCCGCTGTCCCGCGCCTCCGGTTCGGCCTCCCGTCATCACCGCCGTGTCCGCCTTCGAACCGCCTACGAAGAGGCCGCCTCTAGTGCCCCCGACACCGAATGTCCCCACCCCGCTGGTCCAGGTCCTGGTCCAGGCTGAGCGTGGTCCCGGTGTGCCCGACGTCGTCCTGGTCGGGCAGGCCGCATCAGAACAGGGACTGGCCACATCGGAAAACGGCCCGGCCACGCCGGAAAGCAGCCCGGTCGTCGGGCCGGGCGCGGCCGCGCTGGGGATCGACGCCCAGTGGCTGACCAGGTACCGGGTGAGCGAAACGGCGGGGACGGTGCAGGTGGTCCCGCTCACCACCGCCCGGCCGGACCACGGGTGGCTGCTGGGCACCGGGACCGGCAGTGCACGGGACTGGCGGGCCGCCGGTGCGGCGCTGGTGCGGGCCGCCTCGGCGCGGGCGGCCGACGACGCCGGCGCGGGGCGTTCCGCGCCGCGGACCATTCAGGTGAACCTCCCGGAGGGGGTCACGACGGAGCGGGCGGCGGCGCTGGCGGTGGGCTGTGTGGTCGGTTCGCACCGCTACGTGGTCACCAACGGTGAGCGGCCGGCGCGCATCCAGACCGTCCGCATGATCGCACCTGCCGGCCAGGACGCCGGTCCGCTGGCCGACGCGGTGGCCAGGGCGCAGGTGCTCGGTCAGGCCACCGGGCTCGCCAGGGACCTGGCCAATGCCCCGAGCGACCGCAAGGACCCGGCGTGGCTGGCGGGTGCCGCCGCCGCGGTGGCCGAGGAGGTACCGGGACTGCAGGTCACGGTGCGTGACGAGAAGTGGCTGGCGGAGCAGGGGTTCGGCGGGGTGCTCGCGGTCGGTGGCGGCTCGGTGCGCCCGCCGCGTCTGGTGCAGCTGGCCTGGCGCCCGCGCGCGGCCGCGGGCTCCGGGTCGGGCTCGGAGCACCTGGTGCTGGTCGGCAAGGGCATCACCTTCGACACCGGCGGGATCTCCATCAAGCCCGCGGACAACATGCACCTCATGCGCACCGACATGTCGGGAGGCGCCGCGGTCATCGCCGCCATGGTGGCGGTGGCCCGGCTGCGTGTGCCGGTGAAGGTGACCGCGCTGGTGCCCGCCGCGGAGAACCACGTCTCCGGGTCGGCGTACCGGCCCGGCGACGTGGTGCGGCACGCGAACGGCACCACTACCGAGGTGACCAACACCGACGCCGAGGGCAGGCTGGTGCTCGCCGACGCGATGGGCCACGCGGTGCGCACCCTGCAGCCCACCGCTCTGGTCGACGTCGCCACGCTCACCGGCGCGACCAAGGTGGCACTGGGCGTGCGCACCGGCGGGCTGTTCGCCAACGACGCCGCGCTCGCCGACCGGATCATGGCCGCGGGCGAGGTGGCGGGCGAGGCCTGGTGGCGAATGCCGCTGGCGGCCGACCACGCCGACGGTGTCCGTTCCGATATCGCTGACCTGCGGCAATGCCCGCCGGGCCCCGGTGGTGTCACCGCCGCGTTGTTCCTGCGGGAGTTCACCGGCGGGCTGCCGTGGGCACACCTGGACATCGCGGGCCCGGCTCGCGCCGAGCAGGCCTACGACGAGATCAACCCGGGCGGCACCGGTTTCGCCACCCGCACCCTCGTCGAGCTCGTATGCGGTTTCACCCGTTAGGCTCCCCGGCGATGAGCACGTCACCAGCCAGCACGGGCCGCGTCGTCGTCACCGGAGGTTCCGGCTTCGTCGGGCGTGCCGCGGTCTCCGCGTTCACCGCCCGCGGCAACGAGGTCACGGTGATCGACCGGGCCGCCCACCCCGACCCGGCGGTCCACAGCATCGTCGGCGAGCTGACCGACCCCGCGGTGGTCGCCGAGGCGTTCGGCGGTGACGACAGTGGTGCCGTGGCAGGGGTCCTGCACCTCGCCGCCATCACCTCGGTGCTGCGCTCGGTCGAGCAGCCCGCGGAGACCTACGAGGCCAACGTGGCCGTCACCGCGCGTCTGCTCGAGGCGTGCCGGGAGGCCGGTGTGGAGCGCTTCATCATGGCCTCCACCAACGCGGTCGTCGGCGATGTCGGCCACGCCACGGTGGACGAGTCCGTGCCGCTGCGTCCGCTCACCCCGTACGGCGCCACCAAGGCGGCCTGCGAGATGCTGCTCTCCGGCTACGCGGGCGCGTACGGCATGGCGACCTGCGCGCTGCGGTTCACCAACATCTACGGCCCGGGGATGGGCCACAAGGACAGCTTCGTGCCGCGCATGATGCGCGCCGCGCTGGCCGGCCAGGGCGTGCAGGTCTACGGCGACGGACTGCAGCGCAGGGACCTGGTGCACGTCGACGACGTGGTGCAGGCCGTCCTCGCGGCATGGGACCGCCGCTACGTCGGCACCGCCATCGTCGGCGCGGGCGAGTCGATCACGGTGCGGCAGCTGATCGAAGCGGTCCGCACGGTCACCGGTTGCGCGGTGCCCGCCGAGCACGTGCCCGCCAAGCCCGGCGAGATGCCCGCGGTGATCGTCGACATCGCCCGCGCCCGTGAGCACCTCGGCTACCGGCCGTCGGTCTCGCTGGTGGACGGGCTGGCCACGGTATGGAAGGACTTCTCGGTCCAGGCCGATGGCGGACCGGACCGGTGACCCAAACGCTGGTGTCGGCGGAGCCCGATGCCGAGCCCGACGTGGGGCAGCGTCCCTCCCGGGGGGCGCGATGGCGCGCGCTGGCGGGCCGCAACCCGGCGCTGGTCGTCCTGCTGGTGGCCGGTGCGCTGCTGCGGCTGCTCACCGTCATCGCCTACCAGCCCGCGCTGCTCTACATCGACTCGTTCGGCTACCTGGACAACACCTCCCAGCTGCGTCCTGACGGGCAGCATGCGATCGGCTACGAGCTGATCCTCAAAGCGCTGCTGCCCCTGGGCGGGCTGCGCACCGTGACCAACGTGCAGCATCTGCTCGGGCTCGGCATCGCCGTCGCGATCTACGCGCTGCTGCGCCGCCACGGCGCCCGGCGCTGGCTGGCCGCGGCGGCCTGCGCGCCCATCCTGCTCGACGCCTACCAGGTGCAGATCGAGCACAACGTCATGTCCGACGTCTGGTTCGAGGCGCTGCTGGTCGCGATCATCTTCGTGCTGACCTGGCGCGGACTGCCCAGCCCCCGGCACGCGGCCATCGCCGGGATGCTGCTCGGCTTCGCCATCCTGGTCCGCCTGGTCGGGGCCACCATGCTGTTGCCCGCGGTGGTCTACCTGACCATCGCGGGCTCGCTGTGGGCCAGCAAGACCGGCTGGCGGGTGATCGGGCTGCGCGCGCTGGCCATGGCCGCCGGCCTCGCCGTGGTGCTCACCGGCTACGCGGGCTACTACAAGATCGCCGCGGGCTCGTGGAGCATCGCAGGCGACGGGGGCAGCGTGCTCTACGGCCGGGCCGCCGCCATCGCCGACTGCGACGAGATCCCGGCGGGCACCTGGGAGCGGACCCTGTGCCCCATCGAGCCGCGGGACGCGCGCTACGGCGTGGACTACTACGTCCACTACGCGGCGTCCCCGGCCAGGACGGTGCAGCTGCCGCCGGGCGTGTCGATGACCGCGGTGCAGAACTCCTTCGCCAGGCAGGTGTTCCTGCACCAGCCGCTCGACCTCGCCGCGTCGATCGCGGTGGACTTCGCCAAGGGGTTCCGCCCGGTCCGCATCGACGCCCCGAACGACGTGCCGGTGGACCGCTGGGTCTTCCAGACCTCGTACCCGTACTGGGCGCTGCCCCAGGACGTCGACGCGGTCGCACAGCACTACAGCGGCGGCCCGATCGCGGTGGAGCCCCATATCGCCCGCGTGCTGCGCGCATACCAGCTCACCGTGGGATACACGCCGGGGCCGCTGCTGGGCCTGGCACTGCTCGCCGGGCTGCTCGGCGGGCTCGGGCTGGGCAACGCCCGCCGCTCCGGGATCCGCGCCGCGAGCCTGCTGGTGTCCGGGCTCGGCCTCACCGTGCTGATGACCGCGGCCGCGTTCGAGTTCTCCTGGCGCTACCAGCTGCCCGGCCTGGTGCTGCTGCCGATGGCGGGCGCGCTGGGCGTCACCGCGTTCACCGGGCCGCTGCGCAGACCGGGCCCCCGTCTGGCGCTGCGCCCGCCGCTGGCGCCCTACCCGGACCTCATCGACGAGGCGTCCGCGCAGGCGTTCACCGCGGCCGAGGGCATCGTGCGGTTCGCCCCGGTCGTGGTGGTCATCGCGGCGTACAACGAGGAGGACGGCATCGGCGCCGTTGTCGACGCCATCCCCGCGATGAGCTGCGGGCTGCCGGTGGACACGCTGGTCGTCGTGGACGGGTGCACCGACGGCACCGCCGAGGTGGCCCGCCGCCACGGCGCGCTGGTCTGCGAGGCGGTGACCAACCGGGGGCAGGGCGCCGCGCTGCGGCTGGGCTACGAGCTGGCCCGCGCAGGCGGCGCCCGCTACATCGTCACCACCGACGCGGACGGCCAGTACGACCTCGACGAGCTGCCGCTGCTGCTGGAGCCGTTGATCGACGACGAGGCCGACTTCGTCACCGGCTCGCGCAGGCTGGGCCGCCAGGAGACCACCGACCCGGTGCGCCACCTCGGTGTGTACGTCTTCGGCGCGCTGGCCAGCCTGCTGACCCGGCAGCGGCTCACCGACACCTCCTTCGGCTTCCGCGCGATGAAGGCCGAGGTCACCGGGACCGTCCGGCTGGCGCAGGCCCAGTACCAGGCCTCCGAGCTGCTGCTCGGGGTGATCTCGCACGGCTTCCGGGTGCTGGAGCAGCCCATGACGATGCTCACGCGCACCGCGGGAGAGACCAAGAAAGGCAACAACCTCGTCTACGGGATGCGCTACGCCCGGGTGATGGTCGGCACCTGGATCCGGGAGCGGCCCGCGCGGCGGGCCTACGCGGAGCGCGTCGCGGCCGGGCTGGGACCGTCGGAGTCCACCGCCGAGGCGGAGCCCGAGTCGGCGTCCTCGCCGTAATCGCCGCTGCCGCTGCCGCCGCTGCTCCGGAACACCCGGTCCAGCAGGGCGAACTTGAAAACGAACAACACCACGAAACTGGCGAACAAGGTCGCCGAGAGCACGGCGGTGCGCACCGCATGGTCGGTGATGGCGGTGCCCACGAGGCGGTCCACACCCGCGGTGATGCCGGTCGCCATCGCGCCGTTGAGCCCGATCACCGCGACGTAGGGCGCCAGCTCCCGGCGCACCTGCACCCGTCCGGAGCGCTGCCAGGTCCAGAACCGCTGGATCAGGAAGTTCGGCACCGCGCCGGCGAGGAACGAGACCGCTCCCGCGACCGCGGCGGAGGCGCCGAGCAGCCCGAAGCACAGCAGAAACGTCAGCTGGCTGCACGCCGTGGCCACCGCCGAGCCCGCCGTGAACCGAGTGAAGACCCTGGCCAGCCGGGAATGGGTCACCAATTGCAGCACGTCGTCATCCTCGCAGACCGCGTCGCCTGCGCCGTGTGTAGCACGTTGGGGGCGAATTGGTGCCAGAAGGGGTGATCTGGTAGGCAGTGCGCAGAAATCGCCCGGTTCCCACCCGGTGGACGATCCCGGTGCATGTCCGGGCGACCCGCCTCGGACCTGACTGCGCCGCGTGGGACCGCACGAACCGCTGGAGGCTACACGGTGCGGATTCTTGTTCTCGGTGGTGACGGCTATCTCGGCTGGCCGACAGCCCTGCACTTGTCGGATCGCGGACACGATGTCGGGATCGTGGACAACTTCG
>DASXOL010000275.1:0-9317 GCA_036494295.1 Pseudonocardiaceae bacterium | reverse complement strand
CACGGTCGCCGGGGTGCTGCTGGGTTTCGCCGTGCCGGTGGTCCGCAGCGAGCGAGCAGGCGGACCCGAGGCGGGCCCCGGGCTGGCCGAGCACTTCGAGCACCGCTGGCGGCCGATCTCCGCGGGCGTGGCGGTGCCGGTCTTCGCCTTCTTCGCCGCCGGGGTGAGCATCGGCGGGCTGGGTGGCCTCACCACCGCCCTGACCGACCGGGTCGCCGTGGGCGTCGTCCTCGGCCTGGTGGTGGGCAAGACCATCGGGATACTCGCCGCCACCTATCTGGTGGCCCGCTACACCGAGGCCAGTCTCGACGAAGGCCTGGCCTGGATCGACGTCCTCGGCCTGGCGGTACTGGGCGGCATCGGGTTCACCGTGTCGCTGCTCATCGGGGAACTGTCGTTCGGAGTGGGCAGTGTGCGCGACGAACACGTCAAGGTCGCGGTCCTGACCGGCTCGTTGCTGGCCGCTCTGCTCGCGTCCGGCGTGCTGCGGCTGCGCAACCGCACATATCGCCGGATCGAGGAGGCCGAGACCCTCGACCGCGACCACGACGGCATCCCCGACGTCTTCGAGAACGACGAATGACCCCGCCCCGGAACGAAGACTTGAACCTCACGCGGCGTGAGTTCCTCGCGTCCTTGGTGCCGCCACGACGGACGTGACGGCCCGACACGAGGAGGACACCGTGACCCAGACCGGGGGCAGGCGGCGATGGAAGGTGGGGTGAGCCGGCTCGCCGGACCGGCCTGACGGTGCGGACGCTGCACCACTGGGACGAGATCGGTCTGCTCAGCCCGTCGACGCGGACCGCGTCGGGGCATCGCCGCTACGACGAGACCGATGTGCACCGGCGCTACGAGGTGGTCGCGCTGCGCGAGCTCGGCCTGCCGCTGGAGTCGATCACCACGGTGCTCGACGGCGAACCGGACCTGCTGGGCGACGTGCTGGACGCACACCTGGCCAGTGTCGACGCCCAGATCAGTGCGCTGCGCGCGGGTGCAGGCGCTGGCCGCGCAATGGATGCAGCTGCTCAACTCGCTCGACGGCGGCGACCCGGCACTGCGCGAGGCCAACTTCCGGATGCGCGCCGAGAACGCCGAAAAGGTCGAGCGTACCGGTGGCCCCGCTGCGGACATGATCGAGTACATCAGGCGGGCGAGCCAGGCACGGGACCGCTGACCGCTGCCGGTCCCTGTTGCCCCGCCCGGCGACGCCCACCGCGGGCGGGGCGGCGTCCGGCCGTACGCCGGGGTTTGCGGCTGTTGAAGACGTGTGGGGACGGGGTTGGTAGTACTTGAAGAGCCACCAACCTGGAGAGTGAGGTGCACGCCGTGGCCGAGGTAGCTGAGGGGCAGCCGGGGGTGGTCGAGCATGTGCTGGGTGAAATCGACGCTCCGGTGACGCTGCTGGAGTACGGGGACTACGAGTGCCCGTACTGCGCGGGCGCCGCTCCGGTGTTGCACACGCTGGTGGCGGAATCCGAGGGACGGGTGCGCCTGGTGTTCCGCAACTTCCCGCTGTTCGAGGTCCACCCGCATGCACTCACCGCCGCGCTGGCCGCCGAGTCGACCGTCGGTGCCGGCGCCTTCTGGGCCATGCACGCCATGCTGTTCCAGAAGCAGAACCGGCTCGGCGATCCCGACCTGCGGCTCTACGCCGAGCACGTGGGTGCCGATCCGGAGCTGGCCACCGGCGAGGCCGCCCAGCAGTTCGCACCGAAGGTCCAGGCCGACTACGCCGCCGGGATCGCGGACGGGGCGCTCGGCACCCCCACCCTGTTCATCGACGGCGTGCCCTACGCGGGCCGCCTCGAACTCGCGCCGCTGCAACGGGCGACCGGCAGCTCACGCCCGGCCGGTCTGGGGCGTCGGCGCGGTCCACGGTAGGGGCGGCAGCTCCGGCAGAGCCAGCTCGCTCAGCGGCGAGCACAGCGGCGAGCGCTCCCCCATCACCCGCAGGAACCAGGCCCCCAGCACGGCGGCGATCGCGGACCCGGCGAGGATGCCGATCTTGGCCTGTTCGCGGGTGAACGCGTCGTGGAAGGCGAGCTCCGCGATGAACAACGAGATCGTGAAGCCGATACCGGCGAGGATGGCTCCGCCCAGCAGGTGGCTGTAGCGGACCCGGCCAGGCAGCACGCCGAGGCCCAGCCGCAGCGCGATACCCGACGCCGCGGTGATCCCTATCGAGTTGCCCAGCACCAGCCCGAGTGCGGTTCCGATGGTGATCGGCGATACCACCGCGGCGCGCACCGCGGCGGAGTCGAAGTGCACACCCGCGTTCGCCAGGCCGAAGATCGGCACGACCAGGTAGGCCGACCAGGGGTGCAGCACACGCTCGAGTCGTTCCGCGGGGGACACACTCGCCGATGCCGCGAGCGAGGCCAGTCTGGCCCGCTGGGCGTTCTGCACCTCGATGAGCGCGCGGCCGTACACCCGCAGCCGCTGGAGCTGGTCACTTCGCGCCGGGCGCGCCGAGATCAGCAGCCCGACCAGCACGCCGGCCAGCGTCGGGTGGACCCCGGAGCGGTAGACCGCGAACCACAGCGGCACGGCCAGCGCGATGTAGGGGCCGAGCCGCCACACGCCGACCCAGCGCAGCGCCAGGATCACCAGTAGCAGCACGGCGGCGAGCAGTATCGGCAGCACGTGCACCGACTCGCTGTAGAACACCGCCATCACGGTGACCGCCGCGACGTCGTCGACCACCGCGAGCGCGAGCAGGAACAACCGCAGCTGGTCCGGGCAGCGCGGGCCGAAGAGCGCCAGGATGCCCAGCACGAACGCGGTGTCACTGGACATGACGATGCCCCACCCGTGCGCGGCCGGGGTTCCCCAGGTGAAGCTCAGGTAGATGGCGATCGGCACGACCATGCCGCCGAGCGCACCCAGCGCGGGCACCAGCACGGTCCGCCGGTCACCGAGATCGCCGGCGGTCACCTCTCGGCTGATCTCCAGGCCCAGTACCAGGAAGAACACCGACATGGCCGCGTCGTTCACCAGGTGCAGCAGGTCCATGTCCGCGCTGTGGCCGCCGAAGCGGACCGCCACCGTGGTGTGCCAGAACGCCTCGTAGCTCGGCCACCACGGCGAGTTGGCCCAGAGCAGCGCCAGCACCGTGGCGATCAGCAGTGCGGCCCCGCCGCCCGCCTCGTCCGCCAGGAACTTGCGCAGCGACGGGGAGATCTGCGGCCCGGAGATCCGCAGCGCCGGGCCCGGACGCGACGGCTGGGGCTGGGGAGTCGCCGACTCCGCTCCGGCTGAGCTCAACGGGCCACGTCCGTCGGCTCCCTCGGCGAACGGCGATCGAGTGGCCCGGGCGTCCCGCCGGAGGTCTGCGGGGCATCCTCGATCACCACGAGCCGACACTCCTTCGCCAGGACGGGCTCAGCAAAAATCTCCCGCATGTTACCGCCGACCTCGCCAGGATCGCGACGCTGCCTGCCCGGCGGACGGAGCAGGGAAACCGATCCGTATCGGCGCCCTATCGACGACGACATTCGTCTTTGCGGTGAATACGGAATCCGATCCCGGAAGCGTTCCGTGAGTGCCTGTCACGCACCGCGAGGGTTTTATGATGTCGGTCACAATCGGCCGTCGAAACCGCTGGTACCACCGGTCGCGCCGGATCGCGCGCCCGTCGCGAAAGAAGCCGCGCTCGTCCCACCGAACCGGGGGATAACCGCATCCGGCAAGGCGCCCGCGCCGTTGGGCGAAGCGCAGGTGGGCGGCACCGGCGCCGCCGCAGGAACGAGGAGGTAGTCGACCATGAGCATGACGCCGATCTTCGACGCACTGTGCCGCGAGCACCCGACCGTCGGGCTGAGCTACCAGGGTGCCGCTGCCGAGTCCGGAAAGTACGACTCTCCCCGGCTCGCCTGGGCAGGGCTCGGCTCAGGCGGCGCGCGTCCGGCCAGGTCGGCACGTCACGGCGGGTCGAGCAGCAGATCTGCGTGACGAGCGGCTGAGATCACGGGCTCACCGCGAGGAAGAGGAACCCGGCGAACAGGGCGAGGTGCACTCCGGCCTGGAGCAGGGTCGCCCGGAGTGTCGCGACCACGACGGTCAGGGCCAGGGCACCCGCCACCGGGACGGCCACGGTCCAGCTGACAACGGATGAACGCGCGCGGGAGGCACTGATCCAGGCTGCCTCATCGTCAGCAGCGGGCGGTCACCTCGTCGCGCCGACCGGGCTCGGCCGTGGGTGCAGGTTCCGCGGCGAGGGACGGCGATGCGCCACCGCGAACGACAGTGCGCCCATGCCGAGGGCCACCACGGCGCCTGCCCCGAAGACGAACGGCAAGGTCAGTCCGGCGTCGAGCAACGGACCCACGCCGAAGGCGGCGAGCCCGTAGCCCAGCTGATAGAAGGCGATCACGCCACCGGCCATGGCAGCGGACATGGCCGGCAGTTTCTCCTGGCCGAAGCTGATGGTGAGCGGGAGCAGCGCCGAACAGCCGAGCCCGGCGAGCGCGAACGCCAGGACACCGAGCCCGGCTGAGCCCCTGGGCAGCGCGGCGATCAGCACGAACGCGCCCGCCAGCACGACCGGCAGCACGTGGTAGGCAAGGCGGCTCGGGAACCACGGCGCGATGACCGCGAACAGCACCCGCCCGGCGGTGACCATGGCCCAGAACACCGTGAGAGCGAGCGCCGCGATCGCGGCGGAGGCCCCGATGGTGCGGGTGAGGTCGATCTGCGACCAGTTGCCGTTCATGGTCTCGCAGAACCCGTACAGCACCGCGAAGCCCGCGAAGACCCAGAACTGGGCCGGGACGGGCGTGCGCACCGCGGTGCGCACGTGGTGCGGCTGGGTCCCGGCCAGCAACGGCAGCCGCAGGCTCACGAGCAACAGCACCAGCAGCAGGCTCGCCGCGAGCAGCGGCATGGCCTCCCAGAAGCCGAGCCCGACGAACACCGCGACGAACACCGGCGCCAGCGCGGTGCCGAGCCCGAGCAGCGCGTTGAGCACCAGCACCGACCTGTCGACCGCGGCCGGGTGGAACGTCGCGGCGAAGATGTTCAGCGCAGGCGTGGTGAGGCCGAAACCGGTGCCCAGGCAGGCGGTCGCCACCAGCAGCATGAGATAGGCGAACCCCTGGTCCGGCAGCGCGAACCGGCTGGCGAGCAGCAGCACCATGGACGCCAGGTCGGCCGTCAGCCCGGCCAGGTAGACCCGCTTGAGGCCGACGTAGTGCGCGACGGTGGCGCCGAGCAGCGAGGTGGTGATGGCCAGGACGACCTGGGGCAGGAACATCGTCC
The DNA here is from genome assembly GCA_036494295.1 of Pseudonocardiaceae bacterium. Taxonomy (GTDB): domain Bacteria; phylum Actinomycetota; class Actinomycetes; order Mycobacteriales; family Pseudonocardiaceae. Next base: position 4,058 of record DASXOL010000275.1, on the reverse strand, counting down.
CGTACTGGCTGCTGGACAGGGCATAGGAATCCGGGGCGGTCAGGATGGTGCTCGCCGCCGGGAAGGCCACCAGGGCGATCCCCTGTGCCAGGCCTGCTGCGTACACCGTGACGTTCTCCGACCGGCTGGCCACGGCACCGCCCCTTGTCGCCGGTGGTCTGGTCACGTCGAGCGTGCGGTCCGGCGCGCCCGCCGGGCATCACCCGCGAGGGAGGAGACCCCGGGCGGTCAGAAGTACGGGTTCTCCGGCAGTGCGAGCGAGAGATACCTGCCGTCCAAACCGATCATGAGGTCCAGGTCGACGCACCGCGCCAGCGCCGCGTCGAGCCAGGCCGCCTCGCAGCCGAGCTCGGCGAGCAGCTCGTCCTTGGCCTTCGCGTCCGCGCACAGCTCGTAGAGCCTCGCCTCGGCGTCGTCGAAGCGGTGGCTGCGCCGGGCGCCGTGGCGCCCGTCGTGGATGCTCACCGAGTCCCAGGTCTTCAGGTACCGCAGATACGGTCGAGGGGCACTCGCCCAGCGGCTCTTCCAGTCCGCGACCAGGTCGTGGCACTCGCGATATCCCGCTTGTGGCAGCTCTCCTTCCAGTTCGTGCTCGAAGAAGTACGAGACACGGTTCAGGTCGTACCCGGCGGGATAGATGTGCCGGTAACAGGCGGCGGGCCGCAATGCAGCGACAGCGTGCTCCGCAGGGCGCTCGAACATGGGGGAACCGCGATCAGGTCGGGCCTGTGCCATCGCATACGGTGGCTGCAGGTGCGGTATCCGCCGGATGACATCCGCCTGCAACCGATAGTCCTCGGCCGTTTCGCCGGGAAATCCGAAGAGGATGTTGTACGAGTTGTCCATGCCGTAATAGGTGGTCCATTTCAGCAGTTCCAGGTTGCTGATTCCGGTGGTGTTCTTCCGCATCAGCGTCAGCACGTTCGTACTGAAGCTCTCGATGCCCGGCTGGACCGAGGCGAGCCCGCCGCGGTGCAGCCTGCCGAGTTGGGCGCGGGTGATCTTCGGCCGGATCTCGTAGTGCAGGCGCAGGTCGCAGTGCGCGTCGGCCAGCCTGCCGAAGAGGCGCGACATGTACGCGGGGGCGAGAATGTTGTCGATGGCGTTGAAGTGGCGGGCGCCGTAGCGCCGGGAGAGGATCTTCAGCATCTCGAGGACCCGGTCCGGGCTCTTGCTGCGGAACTCCATGCCGGCTCGGTTGAGACCGCAGAAGGTGCAGTGGTTCTTCATGCCGTACCAGCACCCGCGGGCTGTCTCGATCGGCAGCATGGCCTCGCGGGCACCGGGGTAGCCGTCGTAGCCGGTCCTGCTGCGCATCGAGAAGTACTCGTCGAAGTCCGGAACCGGCGTCCGGTCGAGATCCGCGACGTTGGGCGCCCGGCCCGCGTAGGAGACGCGGCCGTTCTCCTGCCACATCACCCCGCGCATCCCCGTCATCGGCTCCTTCGCGTACACCCGGGAGACGACCTCGGGGAGCGAGAGGTCGGCGTCTCCACAGTGGATGAAGTCCACCTCCGGGTTGCGGGACAGGATCTCCAGCGCGATGTCGTCCTCGAAGGTGGCGCCACCGAAGATGATCGGCAGCTCCGGATACTCGCGTTTGAGGGCCTTCGCCAGTGCCAGTGAGGCGACCATCTGCTGGAACACGACGGTGAAGCCGACCAGGCCGTAAGCGGACCAGTCGATCTGCCGCACGGTCTTGTCGATGAACATCCCGGCTTCGTGTTCACGGACCTGCACGATGTCCTCGCGGGTGCAGCCCGCCTCGGCGCAGATCGCGTCGAAATTCGAGCCGTAGCGGCGGAAGTACGCCCCGACGTCGCTGTCCTCCCCGACGTCGCCGAAGGCCGCCTTTCCCCAGATCCATTCACCGGCCATGCACGGATACACGTTCGCGAGGGTCTCGTTGAGCCGCCAGCCGATCTGCTCGCCGAAACGCAGGAACAGCGACATCGGCTCCACCGCGAAACCCGCCCTTTCCAGGGTCGGCTTCAACAAGGCCAGCTGGAATGAGGGGAACCGGGCGGCCAGGGTCGGCATGCTGATCAGTGCGACGGGTTTCACAGCGGGCTTCACGGGGACTCCCCTGGTTGCTCGAGCAGCGCGTGCAGGCTGAGCGTCGCGCCGAGAGCGTGGTGCACGTAGTCGGTGCGCACCTCGCTCGCGGTCAGCGAGGTGCGGATGCCGCCGAACGCGGCGTCCGGGTTGGGCAGCACCGCCCGGTCCCGCTCCTGGTAGACCAGTTGGTCGAGGAAGGTCACCGCCCGCTCGCAGGCCGACCGGTAGCGCTGCTCCCGTACCGCCGCCCCTTCGACCTCGGCCGCGGCCCGCGCCGCCGCCAGTCCCTCCAGGTAGAGCGCCGTGGTGGCGCCGGGCGCGTCGCTCTGGTGGTCGTTGAGGAACGCGCCGGTCCGCAGCGACTGGAACTGCAGCGCCCAGTCCGCGATCTCGTACCCGAAGGCGGTGAGCGACGGATCCCGCAGCCGAAGACCCCATGCGGCGAACGCCTGGGTCAGCCAGGCCACCGCGCCCCAGTGGTGGTTCTGCCGGAACCGCATCCGGTAGTGGCGCAGGGCGCGCCGCAGTGTCTGCTGGTGGTCCGTTGATCCGTCGTGCGTCGCGGCGAGGGCCAGCAGCGCCTGGCCGGGCGCGTAGTCCTGGTAGGCCGGGTCGGCCGCGGCCGGGTCGCGGTGCGTGCCGAAGCGGCCGTGCAGGTCGATCTGTGCCCACAGCCGGTCCTGGTTCGCGGAGTAGGTGCTCGGGTCGGCGGCCAGTTCGGCGCGCGCCAGGATCACGAAGGCCAGCTCCGAGATGGTCGGTGCGCCCGTGCCGAGATCGATCCAGCCGTCCGGGCGGCGGCCCCGGTCGAAGCGCGCCAGATCCTCGGCTGCCTCCCGGCGCAGTCCGGCCCTGGCCTTGATCCAGGCACCGTAGGCGGCCCGCGCCGGATGCACGCCGGTCCGCACCCGGTCGGCGAAGACCTCGTAGCGGCTGACCGGTTCGCCGTCGCCGACGTGATGGTGCCGGGTGTAGCCGGTGAGCAGGTCGCGCAGCCGCCGCAACTGCGTCGGCGCCGACCCGGACGCAGCCGCGGCCGGCAGCCCGCGCCGCAAGCGGTGCACGCGGTGTGCGTCGGCCAGCCAGGTGACGCAGTCGTAGCGGGTCCAGCGGTAGGGCGGGCGGGTGATCCCCGCCTTGTCGATCACCTCACGGACGTATCCGAGCGGGGTGAGGTTGCTGGTGACCGCCACGAACGGCAGCACGATGCCCATCCGGTCGTGCTGGCGGACCTGCAGTGCCTGGTCGGCGAACCGGGTCGGCCGCACCACCCACTCCGGGTCGGCCTCCCCGATCTCGTGCCGGTTGAACAGCAGCGACACGCTGACCGCGATCGTGTCGTCGACGCCGGGCCGGTCGAACCGGCCGTCGTGCACCGCGGCGGCGGCGAAGTCGTCCAGCGACGCCTCGATGTCGGCGCCGAAGCCTCCCGCGCACCCGGCGATCCGGCCGTTCGCGTACACGGTGACGAAAGCCGAGCCGACCTGCGGCGGGCAGACCGCCGAGCGTGCCGCGACGCCGGCCGGGGCGCCACGGCCCAGCTCCCGCAGCACCCGGTCCCGCGCCCGGGTCGCGAGGGCGCCCAGCTCGGGACTGTCCTGCCACCGCGGACCGTCCGGGACGGGCGTTCCGGTGGGCTGCCAGTCGGCGCCGGGCTCGACCACCTTCTCCACGTCGTGGCGGTACAGGCGGAACGGCTCGAACGGCAGCAGCGCGGCGTTGCGCTGCCAGGCGTGGCGGAACTGTTCCCACTCGTTGGCGATGCCCGGCATCCGCGGCAGTGCCCCGCCCATCCGGGGTGCGCGTTCCCTGCTCCGCACGACGATGCCGTAGCGGTCGTTGTCCAGCTCCCCGACCGCGCATTCCTCCAGTGCGGAGAAGAAGGTGACCGCGATCGCGCAGTCCGCGACGCTGCACCGGGGCTCGCGGTGCGGTGTGCGGGCGAGTTGCTGTGCGGTCCGCACCGAGGCCAGCACCACGTCCTCCGGCGCCGCGCCGCG
>DASXOL010000274.1:0-19685 GCA_036494295.1 Pseudonocardiaceae bacterium | reverse complement strand
CCCGACGGACTCGACACCATGGTCGGCGAGGCCGGCGCCCGGCTCTCCGGCGGTGAGCGTCAGCGGCTCGGCCTGGCCAGGGCACTGCTGGCGGATCGGCAACTGCTGATCCTGGACGAACCCACCGCGCACCTCGATCGGCCCACCGCCGAGGCGCTCCGCAGCGACATCGCCGCCGCAGCCGGGGGCAGGACGACATTGTTGATCAGCCACGATGCGGATCTGGTCGGACCGGCGGACACCGTGGTCCGGTTGCCGGAAAGCAGGCCCGACACCTGATCAGCACCCGGGGCCGCGGCCGCCCGGGGAGAGCCCCGACACTTCCCCGGGCGGCCACCGGGACCCCCACGGAAGGTGTGCCAGCCAGTGCCTCCTGCGCTATCCGGATGACACGGGTTAAAAAATACCAAGCGGTGTGTTTTGTTCTATACCCCCAAACGAGTGCAGCCTTCGCGCCATCGGGCGAGTAGCTTGCGAGTCCTCATGGCCACCACCGCTTCCTGTCAGCATCCGCCGGCCCCGGAGGGCGAATCGCTCCGTGACCAGGACAGTCTGCAGCCGCGGGCGCGCGCGACCAGACTGGCCATCCTCACCGCCGCCGCCGAGCACTTCGCTCGCGACGGTTATTTCGCCACGTCACTCGACCGGGTGCTCGCGGACAGTGGTGGCACCAAGGGCGCGCTGTACTTCCACTTCGCCTCCAAGCAGGCGCTCGCCCATGCCGTCGTCGCGGAGATGGTGCGCCGGTGGGAGCACCTCCGCGAGCACGTCGGCCAACGGGGACTCGACCCGCTCTCGACGTTGCTCGCCCTGGTGGACGAGGTGGTCGCCCGCCTCGTCGCCAGCCCAATCGCCCGCGGAGGTACCCGGCTGATCACCGAAAGGCCGCTGGGAACGCCCGAGGCGAGCGGTCACTACGCCTTGGGCGAGCAGGACGCGGCGACGCTGCTGCGCGAAGCGGCCGAGGCGGGACTGCTGCGCGAGTCCGTCGATCCCGCCGTGGTCGCGCGGCAGTTCGTGGCGCTGCTGGCCGGGCACCGCCAGATCTGCGATGTCCTGGACGACCGCGAGGGCCTCTGGCACCGGGTCGACGAAGCATGGAACCTGTTACTCCCTGCGCTTGCCACTGATGCCTGGCTGGCTCGGTGGCGGGCGTCCAGCTGGGCCTCCCGGCCGCGCCCGCAGATCGAGGAGTCTGCCGCCACCGGCTGAGTCCCGCCGTGACGACCACCGATTCGGGCGGCATCAGGTGTGAGTCAGGTCACATCAGGACAGCAGGTGCGCCAGGAGTGATGTGCTGAGGGTGACCGGACCGGGGGGCCAGCAGGTTCGCGCGAGGGGAGGTACCCGTGCCCCAGGTGGACGAATCGAACAGGGACGCGGCGGCGGACGATCGGACATCGGACGATGTCGGGGTGGCTGCCGGGGTGAGCGACCGCGGCCTGCGGCACAGCCGCAACGAGGACGCGATGGCGCTGCGCCGCGTCGGCGCCGACGGGCTGGTGGCCGTCATCGCCGACGGCGTCTCCACCTCGCGAAGCCCGCACCAGGCCTCCCGGGCCGCGGTCGACATCGCGGCGGACGAGCTGAGCCGAGCGGTGACCGAACGGAGAACGGATCTCGTCGATGCCACCAAGGACGCGGCGGCGAAGGCCGCCGGGGCGGTGGCTGCGTTGCACCGCCCCGGCGACTGCGGCATCGCGCCGTCGTGCACCTTCGTCTCCGCGGTGGTCATCGGCGGAGAGATCACCGTCGGCTGGGTCGGGGACAGCCGGGCCTACTGGCTGGCCGCGGAGGCTGAACCGCCCTCACAGTGCCTCACCGTCGACGACACCTGGGCAGGGCAGGCGGTGCAGGCGGGCGCCGAGACTCCGCAGCAGGCCTATGGGGTCGGCCGCGGCGGTCCGCTGTGGCGCTGGCTGGGCGCCGACGCCGACCGCGACCCCGCTCAGGTGCAGACGCTGCACACCGCGAATGCGGGTGCGCTGTTGCTGTGCACCGACGGGCTATGGAATTACGTGTGGAACTCGGAGCAGCTTGCCTCGGTGGTTCAGGAGGCGGGCGCTGCGTTGACCGCAGCTACCGTGCTGACCGACATCGCGCTGCAGGCCGGCGGGCGGGACAACATCACTGTGGTCGTGGTGCCGGTCCCGGTTGCCACGGGCTGAGCCCCGGGGCCTCGACGTCGCCTGGTCAGCGGGCCGGCGTGGGTTCGGTACGGAATGAGCCCACCACCTGGTCCACGGTCGGCAGCACCGTCTTCGGGTCCGAGTTCGCCTGCGTGAACACACCGATTCCGTAATTGGTGGGCTTGTTCTCCACCGTGATGGTCAGGAACCGGATCCTGGTGTTCTTGTCGTTCGTCCCGATGCCGCCGTAGACCAGCGACGCCCGCGACCCGACCTGCCGGTACTCCGGCGGGATCACCTGGACGTTGTGGTACTGGCCGCCGACTTCCTGGAAGAACAGGGTGCCCGCGACGGGCAGCGGGCCGGTGCGGCCCAGGCCGAAGGTCATCAGCGTGCCCTTGTCGGGGCTGGTCAACGTGGTGGTCCGACCCTTCTGGGTCGAGCTCCATCCATCGGGAACCACGATGCTGTAACCGCCGGCGGCGTTGGTGAGCCTGGGGGGTTCGGAGGAGCTGTAGCCGGCCAAGGCCCATGCCGTCACACCGAACCCGACAGCCAGGATGAGCGAGACGGCAGCAATGAGGGAAGCAACGGGCCGCTGACGCAGCCGGGCAAACAGATTCTTCATAAGGGCGCCGATCCTAAGGGTTAATGGTCCTAGACATGCCAACGGGGGCCGGCGAACAAGTCGCCGGCCCCCGTTGAGGGATATCAGACGGTGTGCTTGCCGACCCGACGGCGGGTGGCCGCCACGGTCAGCGAGCCTGCACCGATCAGCAGGAACGCACCAGCCAGCAGCGGTGCAACCTCGGCACCAGTGGAGGCGAGGCCGCCGCCACCGTTGCCGGCGTTGCCGCCACCGTTGCCGCCACCGTTACCGGCCTCGGAGTTGTCCGAGGGAGAGGTGCAGTCGGGGTCGGCCGGGTAGTCGATCTTGCCGTCCCCATCGTTGTCGATCTTGTCGCTGCACTCCGGCGGCTTCGGGCCACCACCGTTGCCCGGGACCTGGTGAGCGATGGTCTCGGCCTCACCCAGCGAGACGAGGATGTCCAGCGGGGTGCCCTTGAGCAGGTTCAGGTCCAGTGCCTCCTGGCCGCTGGAAGCGCCGTTCGGGAACAGGAACGAACGGCCCTGGTTCAGGAACAGGCAGAGCACGGAGGGCTCGCCGCAGCCGGGGGGCAGGGCCAGACCGGCAGGCTGGCTCAGCTGGAAGACCGACTTGCCGTTGCTGTCGAAGCCCAGCAGGTACGAGTGGCGGGTGGTGTCCGGCCCGGACGACTTGGAAGCCGAGTCGGCGTGCAGCGCCTGCAGACCCAGCGGGCCCTTGCACGCGTCGGTCAGCGAGTCGCGGGTGCCGCCGAGGCAGAGGTTCGCAGCCTCGTTGCCGGACTGGGTCTGCGTGTTACCGCTCGCCTTGTCCCGGTCCGCCAGGCCCAGGCCCTCGGCCGCACCGAGCTGGATCGGGCCCTGGCACTCGTAGGACGTGGTCGAGGCCGGGTCCTTGCCACCCAGGCAGAGGGCGAGCAGGCCGCCGCGGGCACCCGCGGACGAGGCGTTGCTGTCCTGCGTCGCGTAGGTGTCGTGGTAGAGCAGCGCCAGGCTGATCGCACCGTTGGTGGCCTTGCCGATGCCCTCGGTGATGTTCTCGCCGGTCCGGTTCTCGCCGTTCGAGGAGGCGCTGGAGCCGACAATCTGGTTGCCGAGCAGTCCGAGGACGCGGGAGTCGGAGTGCGTGGTGCCGTCGTTCTCGACCGTCGCGTCGTAACGGGTGAGGTCGAGGATGTCCTTGTCGGTGAGGTTGATGAGACCGACGTGGCCCGACCCGTGGTCCGGCTCCTGCGGAGTCGGGGTGACGTGTCCGGGCGAGTCGTCGTTCGAGACCGGCGTCTGGTCCCCGGGGCCCTGACCACCCTGGCCGCCACCGGGCAGGCCGGGCAGACCGGGCAGGCTCGGTGTGCCGGGCAGGCTGGGGGCGCCTGGCACGCTCGGGACACCGGGCACACTCGGGTCCGCCGAGGGTGCGGCGCCGCCGATCTGGCCCGCCACTCCCCGAATCTGGTTGACAACACCGTTGAGCGGGTTATTCGGGTCCGTGTTGTCCTGCGCCAGAGCGGTGCCCGGCACCAGAATCATCGCGGCCGCGGTTCCTGCAGCCATGAGAGCCAGGCGGCGGTGCCTCCTGGGCGTGCGTGACGTCATGTTCCCGTGTTCCTCCTCGTTCGAGATCTCTCCGCGAGAGGGGGATGCGACTCCCACCGTGTGGTGGCCGTGATCCCTCAGTACCTGGCTCAACGCCGGATGCGACCCGCGGTCGGCGACCTCTTGGCGTCCAGGTACCGGCTCAACGACGCGGGAACCTGAGCAGATACGAAGATTTTTCGGACCATTCCCCAAACGTGATCTTCTTCATCCCTGCGCCTCCGTTCAGCACACAGCAAAGCACGCGTTGTGGGCCATGGGGATGGTTAGTACCCCGATTAGGGCTAATCCCTCACGGGAGAGTGACTACTGTTCGTAGCGAGCAATCCCTATCTCAGATGAAATGCTGTTTGTCAACACCCGGGTGGATACCCGGTCAAAACAGTCGCTGAGCGGGTCTCGTGGTTGACTCTGCGGCGCTATGGCTGAACGACTGGTTGAAAGACACCGCATCCGGGCCCCCCGTCCCGCCGCTGTGGTCGCCCTTGGTGGTGTCCTCATGGCCCTCGTCGGAGCGTGCGCGGGCCGCCCCGGAGAACCCGCAGGAGAGTCCGCGGCGGGAGCGCCGCCTTCGGCCGGCGCCGCCGCGTCCGCGACGGCCCCGCCGGAGCCGCAACCGGTCGCCGACGGGCCGTGTCCGTACCTCGACACCGGTGCGGTGCAGGACGCCAACGGCCAGCACATCTACTCGGTACGGATCTCCGCGGACAAGCCGTACCCGGCGTGCTTCTTCTACCGGGGTGACGGCAAGGAGCAACTGCGCGCCCGGATCGTGGTCGCCACGCCGAAGGTGGCCGGGGCGACGGTCGACGCCGCCGCCCCGGTGGCCACCTCCGACCTGGCCGAGCTACCCGGCGGCTGGTCCGGCGGATCGCAGCCGACCGCGGACGGGGCCGTCTTCGCGGTCGCTCGCGGCAACACCGCGATCGTGGTCACCACGAACCAGAAGCAGACGATCAGCGCCCGGAAGGTCACCGAGATGGTCATCTCGGCATTGCGGCGCTAGCAGTTGCTCGGTCGCGATCGCCGCCGTCAGCGGCGCGTCGCGATTCGGGTGCTCAGTCGGTGCTCGCCGAAGGGCGCTCCGCGCTGACGGCGCCGTTGGCCGTGGGCGAACCCCACGTGCCGTTCGGGTCGCTGTCACGGGAACCCGGCTCCCGCGAGCGCGGCGGCAGGAACGGCTCGGGCTCGGTCTCCTGCGGCCTGCGGGTGAGCAGTACCGCGGCTGCCGCGCCGCCGACTGCGAGAAGGAGCATGAGCAGCCACGGCCAACGCCTGCGGCGCTTGACCGGTGCGGGGTCGAGCCGGACCGCGAGCTCGCGGCGCGCGTCGAGCAACCGGTCGGCGAGCACGTCCTGGGCAACCCCCCAGCGCTCGGCGAGCAGGTCCAGCGTGGGGTTCCAGTACTCGGTCAGCACCTCCTGCGCCTGGCCCGCCTTGCCGGCCAGCGCGATCTGCGCCTTGCGCGCGTTCTTGGCGAGTTCGGCGGTGCGCTCCGGCATCTGCTTGGCGAGCTTCTTCCGCGCCCGCTTGGCGTTCTTGCGGGCCGTCTTCGCATGCTTGCGCGCGGTTTGCACGCCGCCGCCCACAGCGGCGCCGGCCCGCTCGCCTGCGCGTGCGAAGCTCTTCACCTCGTTCACGTCAACACCTCTCGGTTTACGTTGCCTGCCCCCGAAACCCTGTCGTCCCCTGGCCGGGGTGATGACGCCCTATCCTGCCCCCTCAAGCAACCTCACGCCCGTGATGGCAGGATTAGCCCGGTGACTGAGGGCAATGTAAACGAGACGCAGGTCACCCTGCACACCAGCGAGGGTGCCATCCGGCTCACCCTCTTCGCGACTCATGCGCCGAAGACGGTGGCCAACTTCGTGGGCCTCGCAGAGGGCACCAAGGAGTATTCCCAGCGTAACGCCAAAGGCGAGCTCACCGGGCCGTTCTACGACGGCTCGCTTTTCCACCGGGTGATCGACGGCTTCATGATCCAGGGCGGCGATCCGACCGGTACCGGCAGAGGTGGACCTGGTTACACTTTCGGGGACGAGACTCACCCAGAGTTGCAATTCAACCGGCCCTATCTGCTGGCGATGGCGAACTCGGGTCCGAATACCAATGGCTCGCAGTTCTTCATCACGGTGAGCCCTACGACCTGGCTGAACTTCAAGCACACCATCTTCGGCGAGGTCGCCGACCAGGAGTCCCGCTCCGTCGTGGACGCCATCGCGCGCACCGCCACCGCCTCGGGCGACCGTCCGGTGAAGAATATTGTCATCGAACGGGTGACAGTCGAACCAGCCGGTGTGTGAGTCGATCGCGACGCTGGGTTGGTGATCTCGCGGAGGCGTAGCAGATGACCATCCCGCCGGACGCGTCGCGGCAGGGCGGCGCACAGGTGCCGTGGCCGGTGCAGGTCTGCGTCCGTCACCCGGACCGCCAGACCGGGCTCCGGTGTGTCCGCTGCGACCGCCCTGCCTGTTCGGCCTGCATGCGCGAGGCGTCCGTCGGCTACCAGTGCATCGACTGCGTGGCGCAGAACGCCCGCTCCGGCAGGCGCGGCACGACGGTCGCCGGCGCGGAGCCCAGCGGCCGCTCGGTGGTGATCCCGGCGCTGGTCGCGATCAACGTCGCGGTGTACGCCGTCACGGTCGCGCAGGCGGGCAGCTTGAACGGCAACGCGTCCGCGCAGCTGTTCCAGCAGTGGGGGCTGTGGCCGACCGCGGTGGCGGGCGGCGAGCTGTGGCGGCTGTTCACCTCCGGCTTCCTGCACTTCGGACCTATCCACCTGGCGTTCAACATGATCGCGCTGTGGGTGATCGGCCGCGATCTGGAGCAGGTGCTGGGGCGGACCCGTTTCCTGGCGGTCTACCTGGTCTCGCTGCTGGGCGGTTCGCTGTCGGTGTTCCTGTTCGACCACTCGGAGGCGATGACCGCGGGCGCCTCCGGAGCGGTGTTCGGGCTCATGGGCGGGCTCGCCGTGGTGCTGCTGCGGTTGCGCCGCAGCCCCGGACCCGCGCTCACGATCATCGTGCTCAACGTGGTGATCAGCTTCGTGGTGCCGGGCATCTCCATCCTCGGCCACCTCGGCGGGCTCGTGTTCGGCACGGTGGCGACCGCGGGGATGGTCTACGCGCCGCAGAACCGCAGGATCGCGGTGCAGGCGGCCACCGTGGTCGCCCTGCTGGCGGTGATCGCGGCGCTGGTGGTGCTGCGCGACGGGCAGTTCGGCGAGGTCAGCGGCTGCCGGACCGAGCCGCAGGTCACCTGCGTCGTCCGGCACTGAGCTCGCGCAGCGCCGCGGCCGCGTCGACCGGATCGGCACCGAGGTCGAGCTGGGTGAACACCAGCAGGTGCTCGGTGCCGTCCGGGTCGGTCACGTCGATCTCCAGCACCCTGGAGTCGCGGCCCAGCCTGCGGGTGCGCACCACGTCGAGGCGGCGCACGTCGCGCCACGGCCAGTGCCGGGCGCCGCGCAGCCGTCCGGCGCGCAACTCGTCGACGTCGGCGGCCAGCCGGGGGCGGACCACGGTGCCGGTCAGCGCCAGTACACCCAGCAGCGCCACCGCGGTGATGGCCAGTACCCGGCCCACCGGGTCGTCGGTACGCACCGCCCAGATCAGCGCGAGGACCGCGGCGATCCAGGCGCAGAGCACCGCGAGCGGTTTCGGGGCGTAGCGCAGCACCACCCCATCTTCCCGGCGCGCCCGCACCGGTGCGCACCGGGCCGCCCCCTGCGGACGGGTGTGACCCAGTTCTCCACAGGAGCTGTCCACAATGGGGATGAATCACAACGATGTTGTTCACCGGATCCGCAGGTCGGTGCGGGCGGGGCGAGCTGGGCGCACAGCAAACAGCGCGCCTCCCGGCGATCGGGCAGGCGCGCTGTGGGTGCCGGACGCGGGCGGCTTCAGCGCCACCGCATGGTCATGAGCAGACCGGCGATCATCAGCACGAAGCCGATGAGGAAGTTGTAGTTGCCCAGGTCGCTCAGCAGCGGGACCTTGTCCCCGGCCAGATAGTTGGTCACGAGCCAGAGCAGGCCCAGCACCATCAGGCCGAGCATGACCGCGACGTAGGCCGGGTGGGACGGACCGGCGACCGCCGTCTTCGTGGGCGCGCGCCGATCAGCAGGGGGGGTGTAGACGGACTTCTTGCGGACTTTCGACTTCGGCATTGTTGTCCTCGCTCGGCGAACGGGCCGGGGGGCGTTTGGCCGTCCCGCTGACACGTTAACGTAGCGCGCGCGTTGACCGGCATGTCGTGTCGGTCCGGAGGCTCCGGGACCGGTTCTTCGGCAGACGAGGGGCGAGGCGGTGCGCAAGATCGACGGCTGGAAGCTGGCCGTGCCGCTGGTCTGTCTGCTCACCGGGTTGCTGTTCGGCGTCAGCCACGTCGCGGCCGATGGTTACGACCTGCGCGGTGGTCGCACGCAGGAGCTGTCCGGACTGGTCCGCTCCGCGGAGGCGCGGGTGAGCGGCGGGCAGGCCCGGCTGGACGGGCTGAACCGGCAGTTGCGGGACCTGGAGCGGGTCGCGGCCGGTTCCGACGGACGGATCGCCGAGGTGTCGGCCAGGGCGCGGAGCCTGGAGCCCGCGGTGGGGGTCGGCGCGGTGAGCGGCCCGGGCCTGGTCGTCACCCTCACCGACGCACCTCGCGGGCCGGACGGCCGTTATCCGGACGGGGTGGATCCCGATGCCCTGGTGGTGCACCAGCAGGATGTGCAGAGCGTGCTCAACGGGCTGTGGGCGGGCGGCGCCGAAGCCGTCGCCGTGCAGGATCAGCGGCTGGTCACCACCTCGGCGGTGCGCTGCGTGGGCAACACGCTGCTGCTGGCGGGCCGGACCTATTCGCCGCCGTACGTGATCAGCGTGATCGGCGATCCGGTCCGGTTGCGCGCGACCTTGGAGGCGGAAAACGGGGTGCGGGTCTACGAGCAGTACGCGCAGGCGTATGGGCTCGGTTACGACGTGCAGGCACCGCGTACCGTCTCCGTGCCGGCATACGCCGGAGGTCTTCGACTCGTCTCGGCTCAGGAGGTGCCGCGGTGACCGATGTGATGACGCCGGTGCGAGGTGCACCGCCCCCCGGTCGCCGCTCCGGCGACACCGTACGAGGGGTGATCCGCGGCATCGGCGAAGTGCTCATCACGCTCGGTCTGGTGGTGGGGCTGTTCGTGTTCTACGAGGTCTACGTCACCGACTGGTTCTCGGCCCAGAAGCAGCAGGACGCCACCAACCAGCTGGATCAGGCCTGGCAGAACCATCGCGGCCTGGCGGACCGCCCGCTGGACGGCACGGGCATCGCGAAGATCTACATCCCGTCCTTCGGCCCGGACTTCGTGTTCACCGTGCTGCAGGGCACCGGGTCGGACGTCCTCGCGGCCGGCCCGGGCCACTACCCGGACACCGCCATGCCCGGCCAGCCCGGAAACCTCGGCATCGCGGGGCACCGGGTCGGCCAGGGGTCGCCGTTCAACAGTCTCGACCTGCTGGGCTCGTGCGACTCGATCGTGATCGAGACCGTCGACCACTGGTACGTCTACCGGGTACTGCCGCTGAGCGGGGAGGCGCCCAGCTGGGCCGCGACCAAGGCGTCGCAGCCACAGTGCAAGGGCGTGGGGCCGATGGCCGCCCCGTACCAGGACGTGATGGGCAAGGAGATCGTGCTGCCCTCGCAGCGTGAGGTGATCGCTCCGGTGCCGGGCAAGCCGGACCTGGCGCTGCCGCCCGACCAGGAGGCCAGGCTCATCACGCTGACCACCTGCCACCCGCAGTTCTCGGCGCGCCAGCGGCTGATCGTGCACGGGATACTGGTCGCACAGTATCCGAAGGTGCCCGGTCAGCGGCCTGCCGAGCTGAACGCCTTCTGACCTCGACCGACTCGCTGAGGAGAGCATGTACAGCTGGATCTGGCGGCACCTGCCCGGCCCGCTCGCGGTGAAGTTGGTGGAGACACTGCTGTTGATCATCGCGATCCTGGCGCTGCTGATGTTCGTGGTGTTCCCCTGGGCGGATGCCCGGCTGCCGTTCAACGACGTCACGACGGGCTGACCGCAGGGGAACCCGGTCCGCGCCCCGGCGCGGCGGCCGTAGGCTGACGCAGGTGCGCATCCTGGTCGTCGACAACTACGACAGCTTCGTCTACAACCTCGTGCAGTACCTGGCCCAGCTGGGCGCGGAATGCACGGTGCGGCGCAACGACGCGCTCGAGCCCGGTGACCTCGAGGCCGCCGACGCCGTGCTGATCAGTCCCGGCCCCGGCACCCCGGAACGGGCCGGAGCCAGCATGGACGTGGTGCGGGACTGCGCCGCGCGGAGCCGTCCGCTGCTCGGGGTCTGCCTCGGGCACCAGGCGATCGGGGCCGTCTGGGGCGCGACCGTGGCCCGCGCCCCGGAGCTGCTGCACGGCAAGACCTCACTGGTCCACCACGACGGGCGGGGCGTACTCGCCGGGCTCCCGGAGCCGTTCGTGGCGACCCGCTACCACTCGCTCACCGTGCTCCCCGAGACCATCCCGGACGAACTGGTGGTCACCGGCCGCACCGAGTCCGGTGTCGTGATGGCGATGCGCCACCGTGAGCTGCCGGTGTACGGCGTGCAGTTCCACCCCGAGTCGGTGCTGACCGACGGCGGACACCGGCTGCTGGCGAACTGGCTGCGCGGCGCGGGCGCCGAGGTCCCCGAGTCGCGGGTGACGGAGCTGGAGACCGGCATGCGCGAGCTGGCCTCGGCCGCGGCGGTGCACTGACCGCCCGCGGCGGTCGTCACCGCGGGCGGTCAGCCACTCAGTTGTTGCCGCCGTTGTGGCCGCCGAGCCCGCCGGGACCGGTCCCGTCGCCCGGCGGGTTGAAGATCCCGCTGTCCGACGAGGTGCTGGTGCTCCCGTTGCGGGTACCGATCACGATGGTGATGGTCTGGTCCTTGGTGAAGCCGCTGCCCGGTGGCACGTCCTGACCGACGACCCGGCCGACCTGGTCCGGATCGCCCACCGAGGTGGCCGTCATGTTCAGGTTGCCGGTCCAGCCCATCCGCCGCAGCGTGCTCTGCGCCTGGCCGGCTGTCTGGCCGGTCAGGTTGGGCATCTGGAGCTGGTTGCCCTTCGACACGGTGAGCGTGACCGTGGTGCCGGTGGCGACCTCCTGGCCACCCTGCGGGCTCTGGCTCAGCACCTGGCCCTGCGGCGCGGACGAGTCGACCTGCTGGACCACCGGGGCCAGCCGCGCCCTGGAGATGTTGTTCTGCGCCTGGCCGACATTGGTGCCCACCACGTCCGGCACCGACACCTTCTCCGGTGGCACGCCGACCGTGATGACCACCCCGGCGCCCTTCGCCACCTGGCGTCCGGCCGGCGGATCCTGGGCGATCACGTGCCCGATGTCGGAGTCGTTCTGCACCACCTGCTGGCGTTGGTCCGGGGACAGCGCGAGGCCGACCTGTTGCAAGGAGGCCTGCGCCTGGCCGCGGTCCAGCCCGATGAGGTTCGGCACCTCCACCTGCGCCGGTCCGGTCCCGACATCCAGGCGGATCGTCGCACCGGGCAGCGCCTGGCCCGCCGGGGTCATCTTGATCACCCGGTCGACGCTCTCCGGGCCGGAGACGACCGGATTGCGTTCGGTGCGGAACCCTGCCGCGTTGAGCGTCTGCTCCGCGGTGACCACCGGCTGACCGACCACGTTGGGCAGCGTCACCGGCTTCGGCCCGCTGTCGAACAGGTCGGTGAACAACAGCAGCAGCAGCGCGATCACGGCAGCCACCACGGCGGCGGCGAGTATCCAGATGCCCCGGCGGGACTGCGGCTGGCCGCGGCCGTCCATCCTGGTGGGCTGCTGACGGTGCCGCTGGTAGTGCATCACGTCGGTGGGCTCGGCGCCGAGCATCGTGGTCCGCTCCGCGTCGGTCATCACCATCGGCGCCTGCGGCCGCTGATGGGACAGCACGCGGACCAGGTCCGAGCGCATCTCCGCGGCCGACTGGTACCGGTTGGCCGGGTTCTTGCTCATCGCCTTGAGGACCATGGCGTCCATCCCGGGCGAGACGTCCGGGTTCTGGTGTGACGGCGGCGTGGGGTCCTCGCGGACGTGCTGGTAGGCCACCGCGACCGGGGAGTCCCCGGTGAACGGCGGATCTCCGGTGATCAGCTCGTAGAGCACGCAGCCGGCCGCGTAGACGTCCGAGCGGGCGTCCACCATCTCGCCGCGGGCCTGCTCCGGCGACAGGTACTGGGCGGTCCCGATCACCGCGGCGGTCTGCGTGACGCCTGCGCCGTCGGCGAGCGCCCTGGCGATGCCGAAGTCCATCACCTTGACCGCGCCGTTGTTGGTGATCATGACGTTGGCCGGCTTGACGTCGCGGTGGATGATCCCGGCACGGTGGCTGAAGTCGAGGGCCGCGCAGACGTCGGCCATCGTCTCGAGCGCCCGCTGCTCGCTCAGCGGGCCCTCGGTCTTGACGATGTCGCGCAGCGTCCTGCCGTCGACGAACTCCATCACGATGTACGGCAGCGGGCCGTACTCGGACTCCGTCTCGCCGGTGTCGTAGACCGCGACGATCGCGGGGTGGTTCAGTGCCGCGGCGTTCTGCGCCTCGCGGCGGAAGCGGTGCTGGAACTGCGGGTCGCGGGCGAGATCGGCGCGCAGCACCTTGATCGCCACATCGCGGCCGAGGCGCACGTCGCGACCTCGGTGCACCTCGGACATGCCGCCGTAGCCGAGCGTCTCGCCCAGTTCGTAGCGCTCCGACAGCAGTCGGGGAGTGGTCATTACTCGGCCGCCCTGCTCCTTGTCCTTGATCCGCACGTGATGTCGGCGGATCCCATCATGCCTGCCGACGAGTTGTCACCCGATCGGGCCATGCCGCTCATCCGGACCCCCTGCAGGTGAGCTTGACGGTCGAACCCGGGGAGACGAAGCCCGCACCGGGGTCGACGCTGGTGACGCGACAGTCCGACTGTTTGTCGGCGGAGACCTCGTCACCGTTGCCGTCCACCACCTCCGGACGCAGCCCCTTGTCCTCCGCCTTCGACGCGGCGGCACTGCCCGTCCTGCCCAGGTAGTCGGTGGCGACCACGAACACGTCGGCGGACTGCTCCGTGGTGGTCGTGTCCGGGGTCGGCTCGGTGGTCTGGGTCCGCGGTGCGGCGGAGGTCACCGGTTTATGGTGCCGAGTCGGCGGCGGGGCCTGGGTGAGCGGCGCCTGCGGTGCCTGCTGGGGCGGCGCGACGGTGGCCGAGTCGGCGCCCGGTGTCGTGTCGGTGCGCATCGCCTCGCGAATGCCGTAGGTGCCGAGCACCAGCCCGAGCACGCCGAGCAGGGCCACCACGATCGCCACCCGCGTCCCCGTGCGGCGCTTCGACGCGTCCTGCTGGTCCGGAAGATCGTCCGGGTACCGCCCGGTGGGCGGCGGCGGCCCGGCCTGGTGTGGGCCGGTGGCGCGCTCGTAGCCGGCGCCGGGCGGGAGCAGCGCGGTCTGCGGGGTCTGCCGTCCCATCAGCTCGGTGGTCACCGCGCCGGTGGCGGCGGCGCCGGCCAGCCCGGACGGCAGCGGCGGCCTGCGCCCCGAGCTCACCGCGGCGACGGCCGCGCCGAACTCGCTGCCGGTCCGGTAGCGCTGCCGCGGGTCCTTGACCAGCGTGGTCTCGATCAGTTCCCGGACCTGTGGCGGCACGTCCGACGGCAGCGGCGGCGGCGCGTCGTGCACGTGCATCATCGCGACGGTGAGCGAGTTGTCCGATCGGAACGGCCGGGTACCGGCCAGGCACTCGTAGCCAACCACACCGAGCGAGTAGATGTCGCTGGCCGGTCCGGCCTCGTCCCCCGCGGCCTGCTCGGGCGCGATGTAGTGCGCGGTGCCCATCACCATGCCCTGGCGGGTCACCGGCGCCGCGTCCACCGCCTTGGCGATGCCGAAGTCGGTGAGCTTCACCCGTCCGGTGGGCGTGATCAGGATGTTGCCCGGCTTCACGTCGCGGTGCACCAGGCCGCGCTCGTGCGCCGCCTGCAGCGCGTCCGCGGCCTGGGCGAGGATGTCCAGCGTCTGGTCGACGGGCAGCCGCGGCTGCTGGATGAGGATGTTCGCCAGCGAGTCGCCGGTCACCAGCTCCATCACCAGATAGGCGGTGTCGGCCTCGGCCTGCCGGTGGTGCCCGCCCTGCGCGCGGTACGACGTGGTGACGGTCTCGCCGTAGTCGTGCACGCCCGCGATGCCCGGATGGTTGAGCGAGGCCGTCATCCGCGCCTCGGTCTGGAAGCGGTGCCGGAACTCGGGATCACCGGTGAGCTCCTGCTTGAGCACCTTGATCGCGACCTGACGGCCCAGCCGGGTGTCCTCGGCCTCCCAGACCTCGCCCATCCCGCCGACGGCGATCTGGTGGCCCAGCCGGTATCGCTGCGCGAGAAGGTAGCCGGCGGTCAACATAGGACCACCCGCACGGGGCCCATCGTCACTGCGCCGCCCATTATTGGGCCCCTTGCAGTGCGGATGCGATGACGGCCCGGCCGATGGGCTCGGCCAGCGATCCACCGGTCGCCTCAAGGCCCTCGTTGCCACCGTTCTCGACCAGCACGGCAACCGCGACCTGCGGGTTCTCGGCCGGTCCGAACGCCACGTACCAGCCGTGCGGCGGTGTGTGCTTGGGATCCGACCCGTGTTCGGCGGTACCGGTCTTCGCGGCGAGCTGGACTCCGCGGATCTTGCCCTCGTCCTTGTAGCTGTTCTCCGCGGCGACCATCATCTGCGTGATCTTCGCCGCCGTGCTGCTGGACATCGCGGTCTCGGCCTGTTCGGGCTGGAACCCGTCGATCACCGACAGGTCCGGGCCGAGGATGTTCTTCACCAGCTGTGGTTTCATCCGCACCCCGCCGTTGGCGATCGTCGCCGCGATCACCGCGTCCTGCAGCGGGGTGAGTGCCACGTCGCGCTGGCCGATCCCGGACTGCTGGAGCGCGGCGACGCTGGGGATGTCGCCCAGGGTGGAGGGTGCCACCGGGATCGGGATGGAGAGGTCCTGCTGCCCGATGCCGAGCAGTTCGGCCTGCTTGCGCAGGTCGTTCTGCCCGATCATGGCGGCGAGCTGCGCGAAGGCCGTGTTGCAGGAGTGCACCAGTGCCTGGGTCAGGCTCACCGTCGAACCGCCACCCGGGCAGGCCTCGTCGGCGAAGTTGTGCAGCTGGGTGGAGGTGTCCTGCAACTGCAGCGCGGACGCCGAGGTGAGCTGGGTGTCCGGGGTGGCCTTGCCGTCCTCCAGCGCCGCCGCGGTGTCCACCAGCTTGAACGTCGAGCCCGGCGGGTAGATCGACTGCACCGCGCGGTTGTTCAGCGGGTCGCCGTGCGCCGACGACGAGTAGTCGTTCCAGGCCGCTTCCTGCTCCTTGCCGTCGTGCGAGGCCAGCCGGTTCGGGTCGTAGGACGGCGTGGAGGCCATCGCGAGGATCTCGCCGGTGGACGGCTTGATCGCGACCACCGCGCCGGTGAACCCGCGACTGGTGAGCGCGTCGTAGGCGGTCTTCTGCACGATCGGGTTGATGGTCAGCTCGACGTTGCCGCCGCTGGGGTCCCGCCCGGTGATCAGGTCGGAGAGCCTGCGGACGAAGAGCCTGCCGTCCGAGCCGTTGAGCACCGAGTCCATCGACTTCTCCATGCCGCCCGCGCCGTAGCGCAGCGAGTAGTACCCGGTGACGGGCGCGTACATGGGGCCGTCGAGATAGGTGCGTTTGAACCGCAGCTGGCCGCCGGTCTCCTCGGAGTTGGCCACCGACAGCTTGCCCGCGATCAGCTGGCCGCGCTGCCTGCTGTACTCGTCGAGCAGCACCCGCCGGTTCCGCGGGTCGGCGCGGTAGGTGTCGGCACTGACCACCTGGATGTAGGTCGCGTTGATCAGTAGCAGGACGATCATGCCCATCACGGCGAGCGCGACCCGGCGCAGTGGCGTGTTCACGGTCGTCTCACCATCTCGGTGTGCGCCTCGGCCAGCGGTGCGGACGGCTTGCGCGGCGGCGCGGCGGCAGGTGCGCGCGCCGAGTTCGAGATCCGCAGCAGCAGGGCCACCAGGATGTAGTTGGCAAGCAGGGAGGAACCTCCGTACGACAGGAACGGCGCGGTGAGGCCGGTGAGCGGAATCAGCTTCGTCACGCCGCCGACCACCACGAAGACCTGCAACCCGATCGCGAACGACAGCCCGGTGGCGAGCAGCTTGCCGAAGGTGTCCCGGACGGTCAGCGCGGTGCGCATCCCGCGCATCGCCAGGAGCAGGTAGGTGAACAGCACCGCGGCGAGCCCGACGAAGCCCAGCTCCTCACCGATCGCGGCGGTGATGAAGTCGGTGTGCGCCTCCGGCACGAGGTCCGGGCGTCCGGCGCCGAGCCCGGTGCCGAACACGCCTCCGGTGCCGAGCCCGAACAGCGACTGCGCCATCTGGTACCCGGCCCCGTCGTAGTCGGAGAACGGGTCCAGCCAGGCGGTCACCCGGTCCTGCACGTGGGTGAACAGGGCGTGGGCGATCACCGCGCCTGCGACGAAGAAGCTCAGCCCGATCACCAGCCAGGCGACCCGCTCGGTGGCGACGTAGACGAGCACCAGCACGATGCCGAAGAACAGCAGCGAGGAGCCCAGGTCCTTCTCGAGCACCAGGACGCCCAGCGACAACCCCCAGGCCACCAGCAGCGGTGCCAGGTCGCGCGCCCTCGGCAGCTCCATGCCGAGCACCTTCTTGCCCGCCGTGGTGAACAGGTCCCGCTTGGTCACCAGGAACGCGGCGAAGAAGATCATCAGGAGGATCTTGGTGAACTCGCCGGGCTGGATCCCCATCCCGCCGACCTTGAGCCAGATCTTGGCGCCGTTGACCTCGGACACCGAGCTGGGCAGCAGGCCGGGAAGGGCGAGCAGGACCAGGCCGACCAACCCGCAGGTGTAGCCGTAACGGGCCAGCATGCGGTGGTCGCGCACCACCACCAGGACACCGACGAACAGGCCGAGCGCGAGCGTCGTCCAGGCGATCTGATGCGGCACGTCGCCACTGGGCGCCGGATCGCCCACCGCGGCCGCGGCGGTGGTCGCGCCGAGGTCCAGCCGGTGCAGCAGCACCAGGCCGAGCCCGTTGAGCAGCGCCACCGCGGGCAGGATGAGCGGATCGGCGTGCGGCGCCATCCGGCGCACCGCGAAGTGCGCGGCGCCGAACAGTGCCAGGTAGGCGGCGCCGTAGTAGAGCAGCGACCGGGTCAGCTCGTGGGACTGGTTGAGCTCGACGAGCACCAGCGCCGCGGTCACGATGACGACCGCGAAGGCCAGCATCAGCAGTTCGAGGTTGCGGTGCGTGGGTGGCGTCAGAGCCCGTTGCGAGCCGGTGTCGGAAGCCGGGGACGTGGTCACCATCAGCGCACCGTCCGGCAGTCCACTCCAGGTTCCGAGGGCCTCTCCGGCAGCGGGGTGCCGGTGGTGGAGGTGGGGAGCGGCTGACCGGGCAGCTGTCCGCCGCCCGGCTGGCCCTCGGCGGGCGGCGCAGCACTGGTGGTGCTGGGCGCGCCCGGTGTGGTCGACGGTGCTGGTTGGGAGACGGCGGGTCGGGGGGCACCGGTGGAGGTGTTGGACTTGTTGTCGGTCTCCGAGCAGAGCGGAAGCAGCTCGTTGGTGCGCAACCTGCCGATGATCTGGCGGGCACCTTCCAGTCCGTTGACGCTGATCATGCCGCGGGTCACGTTCACCCGGGCGGACTGCTCCAGATCCTGTAGGTAGATCGTCTCGCAGCCGCGGGTCTGGTCCCGGCAGCTGCCCTCGGCCTGGGTGTAGAGCGGCAGTCCGAGCACGTCGCCGCGGACGCCCTGGAAGATCACCACTTCCTTGTTGCCGGCCACTCCGACGAAGTACTGGCCGAGTACCCAGGTGGCGCCGGCCGCGGCGCCACCTGCGAGCAGCACGATCACCAGGCCGAGCCCTAACAGCCTGCGGCGCCGCCGTTGGCGGCGCCGCTGTGGGTCGGGCGCGGGCGCGGAGGCTTCCACCCTCGGTGGTTTGGGGCGAGGCAGCGTGGTGGTGGCGGCCCGGGAGGCGGCCGAGTCCGGCTGCGGATCCTCGACGCCGTCGCCTGCCGCGCCGCCGATGATGGGGGCGTCCTCGCCGTACTCGATGTCCACCACGTCGGCCACGATGCAGGTGACGTTGTCCGGCCCGCCGCCCTTGAGGGCGAGCTCGATGAGCCGGTCCGAACAGGCCTGCGGATCGGGAATCTTCAGCGCTTCGGCGAGGGTCTCCGTACTGACCACTCCGGACAGTCCGTCCGAGCACAGCAGATAGCGGTCCCCGGCGCGCGCCTCCCGCACCGTGAGCGACGGCTCGACCTCGTGCCCGGTGATCGCCTTCAGCAGCAGGGAGCGCTGCGGATGGTTGTTGGCTTCCTCTTCGGTGATGCGGCCTTCGTCGATGAGCGACTGGACGAACGTGTCGTCGTGGGTGATCTGGCTGAACACCCCGTCGCGCATCAGGTAGGCGCGCGAGTCGCCGACGTGGGCCAAGCCGATCTTGTTGCCGGCGAAGAGCACCGCGGTGAGCGTGGTACCCATGCCTTCGAGCTCGGGGTCCTCGCCGACCAGCTCGGTGATCGCGGCGTTGCCGGCCAGCGTGGCGTCGTGCAACTGGTCGAGCAGGTCGTTGCCCGGCTCGTCGTCGTCCAGCGGGGCGAACGCCGCGATGACGACCTTCGAGGCCACTTCACCTGCGGCGTGCCCGCCCATGCCGTCGGCGAGCGCGAGCAGACGCGGACCTGCGTATACCGAGTCCTGGTTGTTCTGGCGAACCAGGCCTCGGTCGCTGCGGGCGGCGTAGCGCAGCACCAGAGTCATGGCGCTACTCCACCAGCGCAGTGGGCTCGACCCAGCAAGCAGGTCGCGCGCAGGTCTCGCGTAGTCATGAGCGCAGCTCGATCACCGTCTTGCCAATGCGGATCGGTACTCCGGGAGGAACCCGGGTGGGTCCGGTGACCTTAGCCCGGTCCAGATAGGTGCCGTTCGTGGAGCCCAGGTCCTCCAGAAACCAGTCGTTGCCCTGGAACCCGAGGCGGGCATGGCGGGTGGAAGCGTAGTCGTCGTCGAGGACCAGAGTGGAGTCGTCCGCCCGGCCGATGAGGATGGGCCGCCCGTCCAGCGAGATCCGGGTGCCTGCCAGCGCTCCTCCGGTGACGACCAGCTGCCGCGCGGTGCGGCTGCGCTGGGCACTGCGGAAGGCCCTGCGGGGCAGCGGCAGGCTGGCCCGCAGCCCCGACGCCGCGCCCAGATCGGAACGCACGATCCGCAGCGCGGCGACGACGAACATCCAGAGCAGGATGAGGAAACCCGCTCTGGTCAGTTGCAGCACCAGCTCCGGCACTCGGGTCGTCTCT
>DASXOL010000273.1:0-5481 GCA_036494295.1 Pseudonocardiaceae bacterium | reverse complement strand
GTACGGTGGGCTCGTCGAACAGCGCGGACTCGTAGCCGAGGACGACCGACAGTCGCTGTTTCGGATACACGAGCACGCTCAGCGGGTAGTTGGTGGTCTCGATCGCCCGCAAATCTCTGAGCGGCAAACCGTGCGCGGCCGCCGACGCCTCCTCCATCGGGTAGTTCTCGAACACCACCATGCTGTCGAAAAGAGTGATTCCACCGGGTACGGCACTCCAGGAATGCAACCGGGTGAGCGGCACGTGCTCGAACCGACGCGATTGCACCTGCGCACTCTGCAGTTCCCGCAGCCATTCGGCGACGCCTGCCTTACCGTCCACCGCCACCCGAACCGGCAAGGTGTTGATGAAGATGCCGGTGATGTCGTCCACCCCAGGCAGGTCGGCCGGGCGTCCCGACACCGTCGCGCCGAAACAGACGTCCTGCCGGCCGCTGTAGCGGGAGAGCAACAGCGCCCAAGCCCCCTGCAGCACGGTGTTGAGCGTCACCCGGTTGCGGGTCGCGAACGTCCTCAGCTGCGCGGACTCCTGCTCGTCCAGCTCGAACCGCACCTCGGCCGAGGACGAGGTGGCGTGGGCCGGCGCCGGTGCGCGGTCGTAGGGCAACGGGGTCGGTGTGGCCAGGTCGCCGAGCACGCTCCGCCAGTGCTCCTCGGCGGCACGATCGTCCTGGCCCCGCATCCACTCGACGTAGTCCCGGAACGGACGCCGGTGCGGCAGCGCGTCGGCGCTGCCCGCGCGGCGGCAGGCGTGGACGTCGGAGAGCACCTGGAAGACGCTCCACCCGTCCAGCAGCACATGGTGGAAGGTCCAGACCACCTGGATCTCGGTGTCCGAGAGCCGGGCGAGGGTGATCCGCATCAGCGGCGCCACCGTCAGATCGAGTCCCTGTGCCCGGTCGTCGGCCAGCAGCGTGCGCAGTGCCGGCTCGCGCTGCTGCTCGCTCAGCCCGGTCCAGTCGTGGTGGGCGACCGGCAGGGTGGCCGTTCGGTGCACCACCTGCAGCGGCTCCGCCACCCCTTCCCAGACCACCGAGCTGCGCAGGATCGGTGTCCGGTCGACCACCTGCTGCCAGGCCCGCGCCACCAGCCCCGGGTCGTCCGCGCCGTCCAGCACGAACGTCGCCTGCTGGAAGTAGACGCCCTGCGCCCGCTGGGACAGGCCGTGGAACACCATCCCGGCCTGCATGGGGGTGAGCGGGTAGATGTCCTCCACCGCGCTGCCGGTGCCCACCAGCCGGTCCACGGCTTCCTGGTCGAGCCGGGCCAGCGGGAAGTCCGAGGGCGTGCGCCCGCCCGCTCCCGGTTCGGCGCAGTGCCTGCTGATGTTCCTGAGTTCGGCGAGCACCTGGTCGGCGAGCCCGCGGACGGTGTCCTGGCGATGCAGCTGCTCGGAGTAGAACCAGCTGAACTCCAGGCACCCGTCCACGACCCGGCCGACGATGTCGAGCGCGTGCGGCCGGGCCGAGCGCGGATCCGCGTCCAGCGCCAGCTCGCCGCGGACCGCGTGCACCAGCCCGTCGCCGGTGCCCGGCCGGTCGGCGTGGCCGAGGTAGTTGACGCTGATCTGCGGTCGCTGGGCCGGGCAGGCAGCGCCCCGCCCGGTGAGCTGGGTCAGCGCCCCGTAGCCGAGGCCGCGCCGGGGAACGGCCCGCAACTGCTCCTTGACCGACTTCAGCACCGCGCCCCAGTCCGCGGTCGGCCCGACGGTCAGCGCGACCGGGAACATCGTGGTGAACCAGCCGACGGTGCGGGACAGGTCCACCCCGGCGAACAGCTCCTCACGGCCGTGGCCCTCCAGGTCGATCAGGATCCGCTCGCGTCCGGTCCACCGGCCCAGCACCCGGCCCAGCGCGCTGAGCAGCACGTCGTCGACCCGGGTCCGGTAGGCGGCCGGCACGTCGTGCAACAGGGCGGCGGTGTCCGCCGCGTCGAGCCGCACGGTGACGGCGCGGGTGGTGGCGACGGTGCCGGGCCCGTCCCCGTCGACCGGGATCGTCGGGTCGGCGCCGGTCACCTCGGCCCAGTAGTCGAGCTCGTCGTCGAAGCCACCCGAGCGGGCGTGCTCGCTGAGCGCCCGCGCCCAGTCGCGGAAGGACGTGGTCTTGGGCGCCGGTGCCACCGGCCGGCCGGCCGCCGCCTGCCGGTAGGCCACGTCCAGGTCCTCCAGCAGGATGCGCCAGGACACCGCGTCCACGACGAGGTGGTGCGCGGCGACGAACAGCAACGGCCGGGCGCGGGCACCCGGGTCGACCAGCGCGGCCTTGAGCAGCGGGCCGCGACCCAGGTCGAAGCTCGCGTTGATCTCCGCGGTGAGCTTGCCGATCGCGTCGGGGTGCGCGGCGGGATCCAGTGTGGACAGATCGGCGGTTCGCAGGACCTCGGCGTCCTCCCGCCCGGCGTTGTACTGCCGCCATCCGCCTTCGTCGGGTTCGTAGCGCATCCGCAGCGCGTCGTGGTGGTCGATCAGCGCGCCCAGCGCGGTGCGCAGCGCGTCGGGGTCGACGTCGGCGGCGAGTTCGAGGAGCACCGACTGGTTGAAGTGCTCCGGGCGGCGGGGATGCGCGCCGAAGAACCAGCGCTGGATCGGGGTCAGCGGCACCTCGCCGGTCACCGGGCCCTGCCCGCCTGCCGCGGCCGCGGCCGCGGCCGCGGTCACGTGCGGGGCCAGCGAGGCGACGGTCTGGTGCGCGAAGATGTCGGCGGCGCTCATCCGCAGGCCGCGGCTCCGGGCCCGGGCCACCACCTGGATGCTGAGGCTCGAGTCGCCGCCGAGCTCGAAGAAGTTGTCCTGCACGCCGACCCGGGCCACCCGCAGCACCTCGGCGAAGATCTCGACGAGGGTGGCCTCGGTCGAGTTGCGCGCCGCGAGGTAGCCGGGCTTCGGCCGGTCCTCCCGCGCCGGCGCCGCCGCCGACGCCGGCCGCGGGGCCCATCCGGCGACATCGCCGCAGGCCAGTTCGGACACCGCCCGGTCCGGTTCGGCGACCACCGCGCCGAGCAGCGCGTCGAGGGCAGCGGCCAGCCGCTCGACCGTGGCCGGGTCGAACAGGTCGGTGTTGTACTCGATCGCGAGGTCGAGGCAGTCACCCCGCGGCCAGAACTCGACCACCAGGTCGAACCGGGCGCCGGGGCGCGGCAGCGGGTGCTCGCCGACCTGGAGACCCTCGACCTCGGTCGGCGGCACCGTCTCGGTGTGCAGCACCACCATGGCCTGCACCAGCGGCGTGCGGCTGGGATCGCGCTCGGGCGCGAGCTGCTCCACCAGCCGGTCGAACGGGGCCTCGTCGTTGGCGAACGCGTCGAGCACGGTCTCCCGCACCGCGCCGAGGAACTCGCTGAACGGCTCGGCGGGCTCCACCCAGGAGCGCAGCACCAGAGTGTTGACGAAGAACCCGACGACGCGCTCCAGCTCGGTGCGGTGCCTGCCCGCGGTCACCGTGCCGAGCGCGACGTCCTGCTGTCCGCAGTACCGGGCGAGCAGCACCTGCACCGTGGCGGTCAGCGTCATGAACAGGGTGGCGCCGTGCGCCTGCCCGAGCAGGGTCAGGGCGGCCACGAGCTCGGCGGGCAGCGCGCGGCGGTGGATCGACCCGTTGCTGGTACGCACCGGGGGCCGCGGCCGGTCGGTGGGCAGCGCGAGCACGGGCACGCCGTCGAGCCGCTCGCGCCAGTGCGCCAGCTGGCGGGCCAGGTCGGGGCCGGCGAGCCGGTCGCGCTCCCAGACCGCGAAGTCCGGGTACTGGATCGGCAGCGGCCGGAGCCCGGCGGGTCGTCCACGGACCGCGGCCGCGTAGAGCTCGACGAGCTCGTCCACCAGGATGCGGACCGACCAGCCGTCGGTGACGATGTGGTGCTGGCAGAGCAGCAGCACCTGGTCGCTGGGCCCGAGCCGCACCAGAACCGCCCTGCTCAGCGGCCCGGTGCGCAGGTCGAAGGGCCGCTCGCCCAGCTCGGCGGCGAGTTCCCGGCCCAGCGCGCCGTCCCGCACCTCGGCGTCCTCGGTGGACAGGTCGACCACGCGCAGCGGGATCTCGCCCCGGTCCGCGACGAGCTGCCCGCCGTGACCGTCCACGGTGTCGAACGTGGTCCGCAGCGACTCGTGCCGCTGCGTGAGCTGATCGAGCGCCGAGCGCAGCGCGTCGAGGTCCACCGCACCGGTCAGGCGCAGCCCGACGCCGGCGTTGTACTCGGTGTTCGGCCGCCCCGCGGCGGCGGCCAGTTCGTCCAGGAACCAGAGCCGCCGCTGCGCCGAGGACAGCGGCAGCAGCCCGCCGCGGGCGGCCGGGCGGATCGGCTCGGCCCGGCCGTCGGCCGAGGACCCCGAGACGAGCTCGGCCAGGGTGGCGACGGTCCTGGCGTCGAAGAGCGCCCGGCCGGACAGCGCCACCCCGAAGGTGTCCCGGATCCGGGCCTGCACCCGGACGCCGAGGATCGAGTCCCCGCCGAGCTCGACGAAGTCGTCCGCCACGCCGACCCTGCTCAGCCCGAGGACATCGGCCCAGATCCGGGCGATCTCGCCTTCCACCGGAGTGCGGGCTGCGACGTGTCCGGGCCGCGGCTCGGTCTGGTCGACCGGGTCGGGCAGGGCGCGCCGGTCCAGCTTGCCGTTGGGGCTGACGGGCAGCTGCGCCAGCACCACGAACGCGGCGGGCATCATGTGCTCGGGCAGCGAGCGGGCCAGCAGCGCCCGCACATCGCCCAGGTCCGGCTCGCCGGCACGGTCCGGGACCAGGTAGGCGACGAGCCGCTTGACCGCGTCGGTTCCGATCTCCCTGGCGATCACCACGGCGTCGCGCACGTCGCGGTGGCAGCGCAGCACCGCCTCGATCTCGCCGGGCTCGACGCGGAATCCGCGGATCTTGACCTGCTCGTCGACACGTCCGGCGAACTGCAGCTCGCCGTCGGGGGTCCAGCACACCAGGTCTCCGGTGCGGTACATCCGGGCGCCGGGTTCGGCGAACGGATTGGCCACGAACCGCTGCGCGGTCAGCCCGGGGCGGTTGAGGTAGCCGCGGGCCAGCCCGGCACCCGAGACGTACAGCTCGCCGGGCACGCCCGTCGGCACCGGCCGCAGCTCGCGGT
Source organism: Pseudonocardiaceae bacterium (assembly GCA_036494295.1). Taxonomy (GTDB): domain Bacteria; phylum Actinomycetota; class Actinomycetes; order Mycobacteriales; family Pseudonocardiaceae. Next base: position 396 of record DASXOL010000273.1, on the reverse strand, counting down.
CGAGCACGTAGGCCTTGGTGTTCCAGATCGGCCTGCCGATCGGCGCCGTGCTGCCCGCTGTCAGTGGCCTGCTCCAGGTGGAGACCACGGTGGACTCGGTGGGGCCGTAGGCGTTGATCAGGCGGCGTCCGGGTGCCCACCGGTCCACCAGTTCGGGTGTGCAGGCGTCCCCGCCCACGATCACGGTCCGGAAGGCGGGGACCCCGGTGCTCGCCACCGAGGCGGGCACCGTGGCCAGCGCGACCGGCGGGATCAGCGCGTGGGTCACCCGGTGATCGGCCAGCACCGTGGCCAGGTCGTCGCCGAGCAGCGGACCCGGCGGCGGTACCACGAGCGCGGCGCCGGCGGGCAGCGACATGCACAGTTCGAGCACCGAGGCGTCGAAGCTCGGCGAGG
>DASXOL010000272.1:0-4912 GCA_036494295.1 Pseudonocardiaceae bacterium | reverse complement strand
GCCGCGGCGGCGGGCTGGTGAAGAGGGCGGTCTGCTTCTGCGCGGCCGCCGAACACTCCTGTGCCGCGGTCCACTCCTGCTGTCCGCGGTGCTGCGCGTGCAGCACCGGACCCGCGTGGGTGTAGCGCTGCGGGTTCCCTGCGGTCCGCGGACCATCGGCAAGCACCCGTCCGTACGGCACCGGCTCGCCGTTGCTGAGCGGATAGCCGTAGTGCGGGCGGACCGCCGAGGCCGCCGGCTGCGGGCCGTGCCGAGGCGGCGGGGCGGCCAGGCCATTGAGCGGCCACGCCGGACGCGGCGGACGCGGCGCACTGGACTGCGCGGGGATCCGGCCCGGCGGCTGCGCGTGTTGCGGCGGGGGCGGAGCGGGCAGGCGGCCCGGTCCCGCCCCGGTGCCGACCGGCGGCACGGCTGGTGGCTGTGCCGGTGGACGGGGCGGGCGCGGCGGCGGGGCGGGGCGCGCGGTGACCTGGCCCGGACTGCCGGGCACCACCTGCGTCACCTCGGCGTCGTCGCCATCGGCGTCGCCGGCGTCGTCGGGGTGGTCGGCGTCGTCGGGGTGGTCGGCGTCGCCGGGGTGGTCGGCGTCGCCGGGGTGGTCGGGGTGGTCGGGGTGGTCGGGGTGGTCGGGGCCGCCGGGCTCGCTGCCGGGCGGCGGGCCGTCGGCGGGGTACGGGACGAACGGCGCCCAGTCCGCAGCGGCGGGCTCATGGTCACCGGCGGGGTCACGGTCACCGGCGGGGTCATGGTCACCGTTGGGGTCATGGTCACCGTTGGGGTCATGGTCACCGGTGTGGAACCACGAGCCGCGAACATGCGCGTCGGCAGGCGGCTCGGCGGGATCCAGGGCGGCGGAGATCGACTCGGCGGCGGATTCGGCGCAGTCCCCGCCGTCGTCCGAAGCCGGCGGTGCCTGCTCAGGCTCCTGGCGAGGATCCTCCGGGCGCAGCACACTCACCGGCTCGACCCCCTCGTTGGAGTACCGACTGGTCCGTAGGCGGTCACGCTAGCGGATCCACCCATATGCGAATGGTAGTTATCGGCCGGAGAGGAACCCGAGCACGTCCTGCCGGGTGATGACCCCGGCCGGCTTCCCGTCGACCAGCACCAGGGCACCGTCGGCGTCGGCCAGTGCACGCATCACCGTACTGATCGGCTCACCGCCGCCGATCGTCGGCAGCGGCGGCGACATGTGCGTCTCCACCCGGTCGGCCAGGTGGGCGTCGCCGGCGAAGAGCGCCTGAAGGAGGGTGCGCTCGCTCACCGCGCCGACCACCTCGGCCGCCATCACCGGCGGCTCGGCGGCCACCACCGGCAGCTGGGAGACGGCGAACTCGCGGAGGATGGCGACCGCCTCGGCGACGGTCTCGTTCGGATGGGTGTGCACCAGGTCCGGCACCGTGCCGTCCTTGCGCAGCAGCACGTCGGCCACGGTGGCACCCGAGGAGTCCGGGGACAGGAAGCCGTGCGAGGCCATCCACGGATCGCTGAACACCTTGCCGAGGTACCCGCGTCCGCCGTCGGGCAGCAGGACCACCACCACGTCGTCGGGACCGGCACGCCGGGCCACCTTCAGTGCGCCGACCACGGCCATCCCGCAGGACCCGCCCAGCAGCAGGCCGTCCTCCCTGGCCAGGCGCCGGGTCATGGTGAAGGAGTCCCGGTCCGAGACGGCGATGATCTCGTCGCAGACGTCGCGGGCGAAGGTGCGCGGCCAGAAGTCCTCACCGACGCCTTCCACCAGGTAGGGCCGCCCGGTGCCGCCGGAGTACACCGAGCCCTCCGGGTCCACGCCGATCACCCGCACCCTGCCGTCGCTGACCTCCTTGAGGTAGCGCCCGGTCCCGGACACCGTGCCCCCGGTGCCGATCCCGGCCACGAAATGCGTGATCCGGCCGTCGGTCTGCGCCCACAGCTCGGGACCGGTGGAGTGGTAGTGGCTGGCGGGGTTCTCCTGGTTCGAGTACTGATCGGGCTTCCACGCCCCCTCGACCTCGTTGGCCAGCCGGTCCGAGACGGAGTAGTAGGAGTCGGGGTGCTCCGGCGCGACCGCGGTGGGACACACCACCACCTCCGCGCCGTACGCCTTGAGCACGTTCCGCTTGTCCTCGCCGACCTTGTCGGGGCAGACGAACAGGCAGCGGTACCCCTTGCGCTGCGCGACCAGCGCCAGGCCGACGCCGGTGTTGCCCGACGTCGGCTCCACGATGACACCGCCGGGACGCAGCTGTCCGCTTCGCTCGGCCGCCTCGACCATGCGCAGCGCGATCCGGTCCTTCACGCTGGCACCGGGGTTGAAGTACTCCACCTTCGCCAGCACCAGCGGCTCGATGCCCTCCGCGACGGCGTTCAACCGGACCAGCGGGGTGTCGCCCACCAGGTCCATGATGTGTTCGGCGTAGTGCACAGCTCTCCTCGGGAATCGGCCGGATCGCGCGCGAAGCTTAATCGAGCCAGGTCAGGCAGGGCCTATTACGGAACGGCAAACCGCGTAGCGCGGCGCTACGCGGGGCGTATACCAGTGGTTGAAGGGTCGCTCTCCGCACTGCGGCGTAGAGGAGGTGCCTGGTGAACGGTCGGCTGCGAACCACTGCCATGTTGGTCGGCGCCAGCGGCGCGATGGCGGGCGCGGCGCTGGGCATGCTCACCGAGCAGGGCCGACGGGCGCGACGAGTGCTGACCAGACCGGGGTGGTATCCGTTCCGGGCCGATGGGGTGTACCTGCCGGACGGCAGCGGCCCGCGTCCGCCGTCGGAGGCACCCTCGGACACGCTCACCCTTGCGGTGCTCGGCGATTCCACCGCGGCCGGGCTCGGCGTGGACCGGCCCGGCGAGCTGCCCGGCGTCGTGCTCGCCCGCGGTCTGGCCGAGGAGTCGGACCGGCCGGTCCGGCTGGACACCTACGCGATCTGCGGGTGCACCAGCCGTCGCCTCGGTCTCCAGGTCGACACCACGCTGCTCGCGCCTGCCGACGCGGTGCTGATCATGATCGGCGCGAACGACGTCACACTGCGGGTGCCGCCGAAGGAGTCGGCGCGGCTGCTGGGCGAGGCGGTGGCGGCGCTGCGCGCGGCGGGCACCCAGGTGGTCGTCGGCACCTGTCCCGATCTCGGGGCGGTCCGGCACATCCCGCAGCCGCTGCGCGCGATCGCCCGCACCTGGAGCCTGGTGCTGGCCCGGCTGCAGCACGACGCGGTGCTGCGCGCCGGCGGGCAGCCGGTGCCACTCGCCGACCTGCTGTCCTCCGAGTTCAGCACGCGGCCCGCGCTGTTCAGCCTGGACCACTACCACCCGTCCTCCGCCGGATACGACGCCGCGTGCTCGGTGCTGCTGCCCGCGCTGTGCTCCGTGCTCGGCGTGTGGGCACCGGGGATGGCGCCGGGGCGCGCCGAGGCGGCGCCGGTCCGGCCCGGGGCGGGCCAGTTCGCGCCCGCGGTACCTGACGTGTCGGCGCCCGCGGCGAGCTGGGGCGGCTGGGCGGCGTCGGCGTTCGATCGTGGGCTTCGTCGCGTGTGGGAGCAGTCACTGGGGGCGCGGAGTTAGCCTCGTGCCCCGTCACCTTCCGCGGAATGAGGAGTAGCGATGCCAGAGGCCGTCATCGTCGCCGCCGCCCGGTCGCCCATCGGACGGGCGGGCAAGGGCTCGCTGGTAGACCTGCGTCCGGACGATCTCACCGCGCAGATGGTGCGTGCCGCGCTGGCCCAGGTGCCGCAGCTCGACCCCGCCGAGATCGACGACCTGATGCTCGGCTGTGGTCTGCCGGGCGGCGAGCAGGGCTTCAACCTGGCGCGGGTGGTGGCCGTGCTGCTGGGCCACGACTCGCTGCCGGGCACCACGATCACCCGGTACTGCTCCTCCTCCCTGCAGACCACCCGGATGGCGATGCACGCCATCAGGGCGGGCGAGGGCGACGTGTTCGTCTCGGCAGGTGTGGAGACCGTCTCGCGGTTCGCCAAGGGCAGCTCGGACTCGCTGCCCGACACGCACAACCCGCTGTTCGCCGACGCCGAGGCGCGCACCCAGGCCACCGCCGAACAGGGCGCGGACGAATGGACCGACCCGCGCTCGTTCTCCGTGCTGCCCGACATCTACATCCCGATGGGGCAGACCGCCGAGAACCTGGCCCGGCTCAAGGGCGTGTCCCGCGAGGAGATGGACGAGTTCGGCGTGCGATCGCAGAACCTCGCGGAGAAGGCACTCGCGAACGGCTTCTGGGCGCGGGAGATCACCCCGGTCACCACGCCGTCCGGGCGGGTGGTGGACACCGACGACGGTCCCAGGGCCGGGGTGACCCTCGAAGGCGTCGCCGGGCTCAAGCCGGTCTTCCGACCCGACGGGCGGATCACCGCCGGGAACTGCTGCGCGCTCAACGACGGCGCCGCCGCGCTCGTGGTGATGTCGGACACGAAGGCCGCCGCGCTGGGTATTACGCCGCTGGCCAGGGTGGTCTCGACCGGTGTTTCCGGGCTCTCCCCGGAGATCATGGGGCTGGGGCCGGTGGGAGCCTCCCGGCAGGCGCTGGCGCGCGCCGGCATGTCGATCGACGACGTGGACCTGGTGGAGATCAACGAGGCGTTCGCCGCGCAGGTGATCCCGTCCTACCGCGACCTCGGCGTCGACATCGACAGACTGAACGTCAACGGCGGCGCCATCGCGGTCGGCCACCCGTTCGGGATGACCGGTGCGCGGATCACCACCACCCTGCTCAACTCCCTGGCCTGTCACGACAAGACGATCGGCCTGGAGACCATGTGCGTGGGCGGCGGCCAAGGCATGGCCATGGTGCTCGAACGCCTCGCCTGATTGCGGCTCTTCAAGAGCCGCAAACCCCCCTCCTGGGTGTCCGTAACCGCTACACACCCCTGGGTCCATCTTTGGCCTGCGGATAGGCAGCCGGGTGCCCGGCGAGGCG
>DASXOL010000271.1:0-8505 GCA_036494295.1 Pseudonocardiaceae bacterium | reverse complement strand
TCCAGACCGTCCCGCACACCGGGCTCGTCGAGCCGGCGTCCGAGCAGCGTGGCGGGAGGCGGGGTGGTCGCGCCGGGCGGCCACGGCCGGCCGGCGGCTTCCCAGCACAGCACCGCTTCGAGCACCTCCGCGACGGCGAGCTCGCGGCGCTGTTCGTCGAGTTCCATAGTGGACAGTTGTTCGGCGGCAGCGAAGAAGTCGGCCACCGGAGGTTGCCCGTCGGCCCAACCGCGGACCCGGCACAGCACGGCGCACAACCTGGCGGTGACGGCGTAGCGGGAATCGTCCGGCACGGCCTCCAGCGCGGCGGCGGTCCCGGCGAGGTCGCCGAGCGCGAAACGCACCCGGGCCAGCCCGAACGCGGCGCTCACATAGGACCGGTCGGTCTGCCAGACGGTCGCGTAGTGGCGCTCGGCGACATCGAGGTCGCCGGCGCGGACCGCACACAAGGCCAGTGCCAGCTTGGGCGCGGCCTCACCGGGCAGCGCGTCGAGCACCTCGGTGAAACCACGCCGGGCGGCGGCGAGTTCGCCGTCGACCAGCGAGCGCAGCCCGCGGTACCAGTCGATCCGCCAGTCACCGGGCTGCTGGTGGCCCACCGGGTCGAGGCCGTCACCGGTGTCCGGACTCCCCAGCTCGATCCGCGCCCGCACCATCCGCAACCGCGTCTCCGGGGACGGGTCGGGCAGCGCGGCGAGGACCCGCTCGGTCTCGTCGGGGCTCCCGGCCCGCATCGCGGCGAGCAGACCGGCGTGCGGGTCGGTGGGGTCGACCAGCGGGTCGGGCAGGGCCAGCGCCGCCGCGACCGGATCAGGGGCCACCGCGGGAAAGACCTCGGGCTCGGTCCCCACGACTCGCAACTCCGGGCCGAACAGCGTCGACACGGCAGGAAACGGCCTGCCCTGCCGTGCCGCGCGGATCTCGCGCAGCACCCCGTCCAGCTGCTGGGCCAGCTCCGCCGCGGACGCGAACCGCCGGTGCGGATCGGGATCGGTCGCCCTGCGCAGCAGCCCGGCGAAGGACGGATGCTCGGCCAGCAGGTCGACCTGATCCGGCCCCGGGATCGGCTCGGATGCCGAGAAGCCGGGGAACGGGAAACTGAGCACCGCCATCAACCGCGCGACGGTGTAGAGATCGGTCGCGACCGAAGGGCCGTGCGCCGCTATCCCGGGGTCCTGGTAACCGGGTTTGCCCCAGACCGGGCTGTCCTGGTCGTCGATCCGGCGCACCGCGCCGAGATCGATCAGCTTGACGCCGTCCCCGGTGTGGATCACGTTGTCCGCGGACAGGTCGCAGTACAGCAGGCCACGCTTGACGTGCAGGTGGTCCAGCGCGGCGAGCACCTCCAGCGCGAACTCGCAGACCTGGTCGACCGGCAGGTAGGGGTCAGCGCCCGCGCGTTCCTGGTGCAGTTGCCTGAGCGACTTGCCGCTCAGGCACTCCATCACGATGTAGTCGAGATTGCGCCCGGAACGCGGGTGGGGATGCTTGACCACGGTGAGGACGGTGACGATGTTCGGGTGACTGGCGTCGGCCAGTGCGCTCAGCTCGGCCACCGCCGCCCGGCGCTTCTCCGGGTCGTCCGGATCGATCAGGCCCTTGAGCACCACCCAGCGCGGCACCCAGCAGTCCCACGCCCGGTACACCCAGCCGAGCCCGCCGTGCGCGATCGCACCCTCCACTTTGAACTGGCCGTCGCCGACCAGCACCCCGGGTTGCAGCAGCGGGCGGAAGGAGAACCCCGTCCCGCACTGCGGGCAGTAGCCCTCGGCCAGGCCCGGCCGGCCGTGGCGGGACCGCCCCACCGGGTGCCTGCACTGCGGATTCGGGCAGAACCGCTTGTGCTCGGGCATCTGCGGGTCGTCGAGCACGGGCGCCAGCTGATCCCCCACCGGCGGGTAGGGCAGGACCGGGCGGGGGCCGTCGTCCGGCGGGCGCGGTGTCGCCGGGCGCGCCGCCGGTCGATCGGGGGCGGGCGGATCGGTGCGCGGCGCGGGCGCGGCTGCCGGCCTGCTCGCTGTGCCGCACCGCGTGCAGTAGCCGTCCGCTCCGATCGCCGCACCGCAGCCCGGCTTCGAACAGGTCGTCATACCGGGTCCCCGTCCGTTCCGGTCTCGTTGACCGCGCCCTGGTACTCGGCCACCGCGGCGGCCGCGCGGGCCAGGTCACACGGCGCACGCCACAGCAGCTCGTAGGCCCGCTGGTACAGCGCTTCGAGCGGGAGATCCTCGATGTGGCCCTGCGCTGCCGCCTTCGCCCGGTACGCACCGAGCCGGCCACGCAGTTCGTCCCGCTCCCGCAGCGGGCGCCGAGCCTCGATCAGGTCTTCCTGGTTCCGGGCCAGCGCGGTGGCCGCGTCCCGCTCCAGGGCAGGCAGCTCGGCGCCGAGCCGACGCCACCGCCCGCGCCGGCAGAGCTCTCGTGCGGCACCCAACCGGGCCCGGAGCGGTTCGGACGGCAGCCCGGCCCTCGCCGCCACCCCGGCGATCCTGGTGCCGACCCGGCGGGTCTCCTCGACGATCTTCCTGCCCAGCCCGTCCACCTCGGCGAGCGTGCGGTCGACCTGGTCGAGCCGCCCGGCGGCACGCCACCGCAGCTCCGCGAGCCGATCCAACTCGGCACGTACCTGTTCGCACCGTGCGGCGAGCTCGTCGACCGCACCGGTGGCGACCGCACCGCCGGCCCACAGGCGCAACGGGTCGGTCAGCGCGACCCGCCGCAGCCTGTCCAGCTGGTCGACCAGCCGGGAAAGCACCGGATCGAGGTCCTCGGTCAGGCCGAGATCCGCGGCGAGGGCCTGAGCCTTACCCAGCAGGTCCGCGCAGCCGTCGAGGCGGTCGGCCAGTTCGGTCCAGACCTGGTGGACGGCGGTGAGTACCTCGCGAATGCGGCGGGACTCCGTGTCGATCTCGGTGGCCAGCTCGGCCAGGGTGAGCTGACGGTCCCAGGGCGACCCGTCCAGCTCGGGCAGCTCCACCGTGACGGCGCCGCTGACCACCGCCTCGACTTCACGCAGGTCGGCGTCCGTCAGATCCGGTCGTGCCATGATCTTGCCGAGCCGCTCCACCGCGCCGCGAAATCCCTCGTAGCGGGTCCACAGCGTGGCGAAGCCGTCGAGCACCTCGGCCCGGCGTTGCCCGGTCACGCCCTGCAGCGCGGTGTTCTCCAGCACCTTGCGCCCGAGGTCCTCCTCGAGGTTGACCAGGTTCTCGTTGATCGCCTCCCGGTCGGCCGCGAGCCGCTGGACCGCGGCCGTCGCGTCGTCGGCGCTGAACGTGGTCATGGCGTCAGTCCCGGTACTGCGGTGTCGGCGGCACAGGTGGCGGATTCAGCGCCTTGAGCCAGTTGCGGTAGCTGGCCTGCCACCGGCCGTCCCTGGCGCGACGCTCCAGGACCCCGTTGACGAACCGCACCAGGTCGGGGGTGTTCTTGTTGATGGCGATGCCGTACGGCTCCTGGTTGAGCGGCGGGCCCACGATCTCGGTGCGGGAGTCCTGCGCCTGCATTCCGGCCAGCAATGTGTCGTCCGTGGACACCGCGTCGACCTCGCCGAGCTGCAACATCATCAGACAGTCCGTGGCGATGGCGGCGCCGACCGCGGTCGGCCGGGTGGGCGCGGACAGGATCTTCTGCATGGATGTCGAGCCCAGGGGTGCGCAGACCCGCTGGTCCTTCAGATCGGCCAGGTTCTCGACGCCCGAGCCGCGGTTCACCAGGAGCCGCTGCTGCGCCTCGTAGTACACCGCGCTGAAATCGACCAGCTTCCGGCGCTCACAGGTGATGGTCGCCGCGGCGATCACCAGGTCCATGGAGCCCGCCGTCTCGGAGGTGAACCGGTCGGCCTCCCGCACCGGACGGAACACCACCCGCGCGGGGTCACCGAGAATCGCGCCGGCGATGTCCCGCGCGATGTCGATCTCGAAACCCTGTGGCTGCAGGCGCTCGTTCCGGAAGGCGAGCGGGAAGGTGTCCTCGAGGATGCCGACGACCAGGGCGCCGCGCTGGGCGATGGCAGCCATCGTGCTGCCGGGCGGCATGTGCCCGGGACTCGGCATGGGGCTCAGCGGGCGCAGCGTGTCCCGTGGATTCCGGTCGTCACAGGCCGGCGCGGACGGCGCCGCCGCAGCTGGTCTCACCGCGTGCGGGGTGGGACGCGCCACCGCGGGCAGGCCGGGGGTTGTCCTCGTCGAACTCTGCGGAGTCGAACTCTGCGGACGCTGCGGGCCGGGCGCGTGGCCCCACCACTGGTCGCCGGTCTCGCCGGCCAGCGCGAGGACGGACAGCAGCGCGCAGGCGAGCACGAGCCGGGCTTTCATCGGTACTCCTCCAGCCGCCGCTGCACACCCAGCACCACACCGGCCGCCGCGACGAGGGCCAGTGCTCCGGTGCCGACGGACAGGCCCCTGAGCCAGCGCTGGGCGTGGCCGATGTCGCTGCCGAACGCGCTGCGTTCGTGGCCGACCGCCCTGTCGAGTGCGGTGACGAGTCCGGCGAACGCCGAGGGTTCGTTCACCGCGGCGCCGATCGCGTCGGTGTACCTGCCTGCGTCGTCCAATCGCCGGACCTGGTGGTGTGCGCTGACGTAACCGTTGGCGGCGTCGATCGCGGTCCGCACCAGCGCCCGGCCCTCGCTGTCGGTGGCGATCTGCTTCGCCGCGCCGAGCGCTCCCCCGGCGCCGCCGTTGCGTTCGAGCAGTTGGTCCTGGGCGTCGAAGTCGGACTCGGCGACGTCGCCGTTGCGGGTCACCAGTTCGAGGCTCTCGACCGCGCGCGCCTGCCGCGCGGCGATCTGCGCCGGTCCCAGGGCGGCGGACACCGACCGGCTGTGCCCGTGCGAGCTGGTGAGCGATCCCGACGCGGCGACCCCGACGACCGTCCACCACACCAGACCGGCGAGCACGGCACCGCTGGCCGCGACCAGACCGACGTTGAAGACCCGGCGGGTGCACCGGAACACGAACGACTGCGCCCAGATCAGCCCGGCCAGGGTCACCGCGCACACCGCGAGCGCGATCACCGGCACCCGCCAGGCCCGCGCATAGGCCTCGTCCAGCCGCTGCGCCTGCCGCCGCTGCAGCTCCTCGGCCTGCGGCAGGATCGAGCTCTGCATCAGCCCCGAGGCGCGCCGGAGGTAGGCCACCCCGACCGCCCGACCTTCCCGGTTGTTCGCCCGCGCCCGCTCGACCAGGCCGGTGTACACCGGCAGTTGGGCGGTGATGTCGGCGATGCGGCTGGCGGTCACCAGATCTCCGCTGGCCGGGGCGCCCGCGCGGGCCAGGCCGGCCGCGGCCTGCCGGATGTCCTCGTCGTAGGTGGCGCGGACCGTGGCGGGCTCCACCCCGCCCGCCAGGTAGCCCGCGGCCACCGTGGCATCCGCGTCGGCCAGTGACCGATACAGCGTGGTGACATTCGCATTGAGCGGTTCGAGCTGGTCGGCGATATCGTCGGTGGTCTCGCTCAGTGCGATCGCGGCGTAAACCCCGGCACCACCCGCGAGAAGCACGCCGAGTACGAGAACAATGAGCGCGGCCCGGAGTTTGCCCGGCGTGGTGTCCCAGTCGATGCGACGGATTCGCCCGAGGAACAACCAGCCAAGCACCGGTGGCCTGGCTCTTATGCTCTGCAGACTCGCGTGCACCAAGACCCCAGTTCTTGTCCGGCTGTTCGCAGATCAGTACAACAGCGGCACGCCATTCATCGCCAGAGGGCAGCCCTCACCACGAATACCCCCGTTCAACAGTGCCGCGTTACCGTGGGCCGATGGCTGGGATGCGGCAGGCACCGGGCACACTGCTGGTCCACTTCCAGGGTATGCAGGTCGGGGAGCTGCGCCCCGGGCAACCCCCGTTCACCTTCGGCAGAGGCCGTGACCGCACGATCCGCTTCGGCCATGACAGTGTGAGCGGAGGCCCTGATCTGCACATTTCCCGGCACGTCGGCTCAATTCACTGCAGTGCAGGACTATGGGTGGTCTGCAACGACAGCAGCAGCCGCCCTTTCGACGTGGTCGTGCGCGGCGTGTCCAACCCGCTGCCGCCACGGACCGCGCCGGAGGCGCACTCCCGGTGGGCGGTGAGCCCGCCCGGGCTGGAGATCAGGATCGGCGCGCCGTCCGGCCGTTACCTGCTCTCGGTCGAGATCGACAGCCCCCGCCCGCCGACGGCGGACCACCCGGAACACGCGGATCCCAGCACCACCCCGTTGCGCGACCCGACCGACCATGAACGGCTGCTGCTCGCGGCGAAGTTCCTGGCGCTGCCCGATCCCGGCGACGCGGTCGGCAACCGGGAGGCCGCCGAGTACGCCAGTGCCGCGCGGCCACGTGACAGGCCGGTCACCGAACGGGCCGTCGACAACTGCGTGGCGCGCTGGTCGCGCAGACTGCAGGACCTCGGCGTCACCGGGGTCAGCGGCCGCGACAACATCAACCAGCTGGGCCGCCAGCTCCTCGCGTGGGGGCTGCTGCGCCAGGAGGACCACCGGCTCCTGCGCGCCAGGGACACCGGCGAGCCGCGCTCATGACCGGGCGATCCCGGGGGCGCCGCTGCGGACCAGCACCCGGCCCAGCCCCGCGCGGGTCCCCAGCACGATCAGCCGATCACCGCCCGCCAGTTGGTGATCGTCGGGCGGAGGCAGCTCCAGCGTGTCGGTGGCAAAGCGGTGTATCGCGAGCAGCCGCACCTGCCGTGGGGTGTTCACCGCGCCGCTGGCCAGCCCGTCGAGCGGGGAGCCCGGCTGGACGGGCACCTCGGCGATCAGCAGGACCCGGCGGCCGATCGGGATCGTGCCGAGCACCTGGCGGCCCAGCATCGCCGCGGCGAACGCCGGTGCCGCCAGGTAGGAGACGCTGCGCGAGACCGTGATGCCGAAGTTGCGCTCGACCCGTTCGGCGAGGTCGTTGTCGAACAGCCGCAGGACCACGCGGATGTCGTCGTCCATCGCGCGGCCGTGCAGGCCGGCTTCGAGGTTCGTCACGTCGTTGTTGGTGACCGCGACCAGCGCCCGGCTGGTGTGGAGGTAGGCCTGGCGCAGGACGTTCTTCTCGCTGGCGTCCCCGAAGACGATCGGTACGCCGAGTGCTTGGGCCGGCGCCACCCCCCGGGCGTTCCGGTCGGTCTCCACGCACACCACGGGCACGCCGAGATCGTGCAACTGGCCCACCACGCGCGTGCCGACGTCGCCCAGCCCGACGACCACCACATGGCCGGTGATGCGGCGGGGCTTGCCCGTCACGGCCGCCAGCCGGGAGCTGACGACGGCGTCGATGACGATCGCGGTGACCACCGGGATGATCGAGATTCCGACCAGCGTGACCATCGCCTGGATCACCTTCTCGGCCGCGCTCAGCTTGGCGTCGGGCGTTGCCGCGCCCGCGGCGTCGAGCAGGGCGAGATACGCCGCGTACGGCACGGTGTAGCCACCCGCCGCGGCCAGCAGGACGGTGCCGAGGACGAGCAGCGCGATCAGCCCGGCGGTCGCGAGGGCGAGCTTGCGGCTGAACGCCGCGACGACGCGGCGCCACAGTGTCCGCAGCAGGTTCCGGCGTCGCCGGTGACGGGCCGAACCATCGACCCGGTCCGGGCCGTCGGCCACCGCGATCACCAGATCGGCGCGATCCTGCTCGGTCGGCAGCAGTTCGGGCTGCCCGGGCCCGCTGGTGTCGGCCAGTGCGCAGACCACCCGGTCCGCCACCACGTCGGCTCGTCGCGCGACATAGAGCGTCCGGTCCCCCAGCGACACGTGGCTGGGCGCCAGTTCGCCCATCGCCCCCGCCACGAACGACGGTGCCGCGGTGTCGGCGCCGGACAGCACCTCGCAATGCGGAAACAGGGTGCGGATCCGCTGGCCGAGGCTCATGTTGAACAACCGGATGACCAACCGCAGGTCACCGTTCAGTTCCTGGGCCCGCAGCGCGGCGTGGATGTTGCCGACATCGTCCTGGCTCACCAGGGCAATCGCGCTGGCGTGTGCTATTCGCGCCGCGCGGAAAGCGTCCTCGCCCGACTCGGGCGCCTCGATGACACGCACCTTCGGCAACGCCGCGATCCGCGGGCCGTGGTTTCGCTGTTTCGACGGCAGAATCACGGTGACCTCGTCGCCGACCCGGTCGACAAGCTCCTGGACGAGGCGATAAGCGAGCGGGTTGTCGCCGCAGACGATCAGGGACGGACTCCGCCGGTGCTGTTCCCCGTCCGCCGTCACAAGGCGACGACACTACGCCGCCGGCCCTCCGGCGCTCCACACATCGGCCAACCGCATATTTCGGATCGATTCACATATCAACCGAAATCCATCCTGGTTGCGGCAGGCGATGTCACGAAGAAGCTCGGACAGGGATGTCACCTTGCAGCGGACGAGCTGACCGGCGACACCCGCTGGCGGGCCGGATCGCGGGCGACTCGCCCTGTGACCCGGGCGCCGGGAGCGGGCCGGACTGCCTCAGGGTGCGTCGGCGGGTTCGTCCTCGTCGGGCGTCATGGCGACGGCGCGGGCCGCGTCGGGGCC
>DASXOL010000270.1:0-2763 GCA_036494295.1 Pseudonocardiaceae bacterium | reverse complement strand
CGTGGCCGCCCTCGTGGGCGATCGTCACCACCCCGCGCAGCACCCGCCAGCTGGGGTACCAGCCGATCAGCGCCACCGCCACCAGCGCGGTCGCCAGCATGAGCGCAGGTGCGGGCGCCGGCTGGGCGCCGACCAGGCGCTCGAAGAACTGTTCGACGCTCACCGCGGCGCCCGCCCCAGCCACTCCTGCACGGGTATGGGGCGGGTGGCCTGGAAGCCGGTGGGGAGCAGGACGTCACCGGCCTGGGTGCGGTAGTAGACCTGGCGGGCGTGCAGGCCGAGGAACGCACGGTCGTCGGCCTGCATCACCGCGGCATAGCGCCGCACCGCGTGCACATAGCGCATGTCGTTGTTATAGCGGTAGATCGCCCGGTCCAGCCCGGCGTCGGTGTGGTCCGCGGCACCGTTCGCGGCGAGGTAGTGCGCGGCGCCGAGGATCGCGTCGCGGTTGTTCCACACGTCGCCGCCGAGGCCGTAGTCGGCCCAGGTGGCGGGCAGGAACTGCATGGGTCCCTGTGCACCTGCCAGCGACTGGCCGACGATGCGGCCCGAGCTGCTCTCGACCAGGTGCACCGCGGCGAGCACGGTCCACGGCACGCCGAACCGTTGCTGCGCCTCGGCGTAGTAGGCGCGCAGCTGCGCCGCGGGCAGGGGGTCCACGATCCGCCAGGCGGGCACCGTGGCCAGGAGTTGCGCATCCATCGACCGGAGCTCGCGGCCGGCGGCGATGCTGTCCCGCACGATGGTGCGCAGCTGCGCGGGCACCGCCGCCAGCACGGCGGGGTCCCAGTCCGGCCGGTCGTACCACGCCAGGTACGCCACCTGCGCCGTTCGCCCCGCTGCCGCGACCACCTCCGGACGGCCGGCCCGGTCGCGAACCGCGGTCTCCGCGACGACGATCTGCCGGGCCAGCGCGGACGGCTCGCTCGCGGCCTTCGGTTCGGCGCCGCGCAGCGCGGGGGCCAGTACCGGATCGACGGCGGCGGCGCGTGCCGCAGGCGGGGTCTGCCCGGCCGGCGCCGGTCGCCCTGGTGCGCCGCACCCGGCGAGGACCGCCAGTCCGGCGAGGGCCAGCACGGTGCCCGTTCGGAACGCTCGATTGCGCCAGCAAACCCACGAATACACGAGAGGCCAGGCTACCGCCCGGTTCAGCGTCGCGACCCGCGCTCACGCCCGAGGCGCCCGGTGCCGCCCGATCAGTCGGGGAGCTGGCCCTCGAGTTCGCGCACCCTGCTGCGCAGTGACTGGTATTCCCCGTTGGCGGCGAGCCGGCCGTTCACCTTGAGGTCGATGAGCTCCTGTGGCTTGTGGTTCGCCCCCCAGTTGCGGTTGACGTCGTCGGTCGCCTCCGCCCGGAGCGCCTCCATCCGCTCGCGCGCGTCCGCCAGTTCCTTGCGGAGGACGTCCGCCGATGCGCCCTGCTCAGCATCCTGGCTCACGATAGGACCGCCTTTCAGCCGTTGGTCTCCTTGGGCGCGCACTCTCGAACCCAGCTCGCTGATCGTCATGGCGGAGAGTGAACGGACGACCACGATACGCAACACCACGCCATACGGCGAGGACAGCGAGGACGGTGACCCGCACGGAGCGGAAACCCGGACGAGCCGCGGCGGCGGGTGGATAGGATCTCCCCGTGCCGGAAGATGAGCTCGAAGCCCGGTTCACCCGTCTCGAACACGAGAGGGCCGAGCTTCGCGAACGGGTCTCCTTTGCCCGGACCGACGCCGCGAGCGCGCGGGTACTGGCGGCAGGCGCGGACCGCGACGTCTCCGAGGTCCGCGAGGAGATGCACAACGGTTTCGCCACGCTGACCACCGGTATGGCACGGATAGCCGACCTGCTCACCGAGACCAGCGGACCTGGACGCGACACCGACTGATCCTTCCGACGGCGCAGTAGTGCGGCCGTGGCCGCACCGAACCCGCGGACACCAAAGGGTCCTGCGCGTTGTGTCATGGCAACCGGGTAAAGACAGCTGGGTCAAGAAATGGAGAAGTCATGCGGGACGTCTCCGGGCGGAACATCACCGTCAACGGCCGGAGCCTCTATGTCGAGGAGTCAGGTGCCGGATCCGACTGGGTGGTCTTCGAGGCCGGCCAGGGCTGCGGCCGGACGTGCTGGGATCCGGTGCTGCCGCTTCTGCACGACCAGGCGCGCCTGGTGGCATACGACCGGGCCGGGTTCGGCCGCAGCGGTCGGGTCCGCGAGCCCTTGAACATCGACGGGATGGCCTCGGATCTTGTCCGGCTGGTCGAAACCGTGGTCCCGGAGAAGTTCGTGCTCGTCGCGCACAGCATGGGCGGGCTGGTCGCGCGCCGTGCCGCCGAAGGCCTTTCGCCGCAGTTGAGGGGTCTGCTGTTGATCGACCCGACCATGGAGACCGCCCCCGTGTACGACATCTGGGATCAGACGACGGCGAAGATCGATCGGATGCTGGCCGTGGCACAGCCGCTGTGTCGCATCAGGCTGTTCCGGCGGCTGGCGTCCGGGAACATGAAGGGGCTGTTCCCACCGGACACCTACGAAACGATGCTCGCCGAGAACTTCGGCCCGGCGGGGATCGCCCAGACCCGATCTGAGGTGCAGGCGGTGGCCGCGGCCATTCCGCAGTTCCGGGCCCGGCCACCCCGCCTGCCGGAATGCGAGACGCTGCTGCTGTCCTCGAACCACACCCCCACCGGCAAGACCGAAACGTACGCCGGAATCCGGGCACACCAACGCCGCTACGCCGAGAGCCTGCCCAACGGGCGCTGCGAAGGCGTC
>DASXOL010000269.1:0-7037 GCA_036494295.1 Pseudonocardiaceae bacterium | reverse complement strand
GCCCTGGCTCCAGGGCACGTATTCGTGGGGCATCCAGTCCTTGGCCGTGGCCAGGTGGCGTTCCAGGTTCTCGGTGACCACGGGCTCGAGGTCGTGCAGCAAACGCGTCGTGTCATCGATCGTGCTCATCAACATCCTCCGGATCAGGGCCGCTCGCCGGATTAGGCTAACCTAACCCCGCCGATGCGGCCCTGCCGCGGCTGCCGCAATCGCCCGATCAGGGCTGTTGCCCGGCCTCCCCGCCGACGTCCGAGTGCGGCAGGTGCTCGGCCGGGATGACGCCCAGCCGGCCCGCCTGGTAGTCGTCGAACGCCTGGAGGACCTCCTCGCGGGTGTTCATCACGAACGGGCCGCCCCAGGCGATCGGTTCCCTGATGGGAGCGCCGCCGAGCACCACGACGTCCAGCGCGGGATGCCGCGACTCCTGCTGGGTCGCCCCGGTCACGGTGACCGCGCCGCCGGGTCCGAAGACCGCCAGCTGCCCGGTGGAGATCGGCCGGTGTTTCGCACCGACGCTGCCCGCGCCGGAGAGCACGTAGATCAGCGCGTTGAAATCGGGCCGCCAGGGCAGCCGCACCGTCGCGCCGGGGCTGATGGTCGCGTGCATCATCGCCATCGGCGTGTAGGTGGAGCCGGGGCCGACGTGACCGGCGAGCTCGCCCGCGATCACCCGGACCAGGGCGCCGCCGTCGGGTGTGGTGAGCAGCGCCGCCTCGCCGGAGCGCAGATCCTGGTAGCGCGGCGGGGTCCACTTGCGCTCGGCGGGCAGGTTCACCCAGAGCTGCAGGCCGTGGAACAGCCCGCCGCTCACCACGAGGTGCTCCGGCGGCTTCTCGATGTGCAGCACCCCGCCGCCCGCGGTCATCCACTGCGTGTCGCCGTTGGTGATCGTGCCGCCGCCGCCGTGCGAGTCGGCGTGCTCGAAGATGCCGTCGATGATGTAGGTGACGGTCTCGAAGCCACGGTGCGGGTGCCACGCGGTGCCCTTGGGCTCGCCGGGCGCGTACTCGACCTCGCCCATCTGGTCCATGTGGACGAACGGGTCCAGGTCGCGCAGGTCGACGCCGGCGAAGGCGCGCCGGACCGGGAAACCCTCGCCCTCGTACCCGGACGGTGCGGTGGTCACCGAACGGACCGGGCGCTCGACAGCATGCATCCCCGGCTCAGGGATACGAGCCAGAGTGGTGACGTCCTCGACGGTCACGGCAGGCATGGCTGCCTCCTAACTGCTTCACGGGTAAACTATCACCGTCAACGCAGCCGGCGGCGCCGGCATTCCAGGCCTCTCCGACCTGCTCGGCGGGGACGCTCAGGCGGTGTGCGTGGACTGCGCGGCCAGCGCGTGGAACGCGAAGATCAGGCCGTAGGGGATGCCCGCGCGTGCCTCGGACCAGGTGTGGTGCTGGTTGGTCTCGACGCGGAACAGCACCGGCTGGTGGTCGGCCCGCAGCTCCGCGACGAGCCGGTCCGCGCCGTGCGGGTCGCCAAGCGCGCCGACGTCGCAGAACACCGGCAGCGGCTGGGGGAAGTGCATGCCGGGCAGGTAGTCGATGGGGGAGTGCGCGCGGAACGCGGCCTCGCTGCCGCCGAGCCGGGCCAGCGCGCCTTCTCCCGGGTCGCCGTAGGGCTCCTGCGCGAGCACCGCACCGAACTCGTCGAGGTGGTGCAGCGCGATGTCCAGTGCCGCGTACCCGCCGCTGGACATCCCGCCGAGCACGCGGTGCGCGCGGTCGGGCACGGTGCGCAGGTGCGAGTCGGTCCAGCCGACGACATCGCGGGTGAACCAGGTCGCGATCTTCGGGCCCTGCGCCGCGTCCAGGCCCTCGGTGTCCTGGATTCCCCCGCCGTTGAGGTCCGGCGCCACCACGATCGCCGCCGGGATCAGCCGGTGCGCGACCAGGACGTCGACGGTGTGCGCGATCCGTCCGGCGCGGAACCAGTCCGCCGAGGTGCCGGGGTCGCCATGCAGCAGGTACACCACCGGGTAGCGCCGGTGATGCTGCTGGCGGTAACCCGCGGGCGTGTAGATCCACACCGAGCTGGGCGGGATGTCCAGCGCGGCGTCGCTGAGCACGGCTTCGTGCAGGCTGCCCGTCGGACGGCCGGAGGACGCGGTGTCCGCCGGGACGGCCGATGCCAGCCCGGCGAAGCCGGCCAGGGAGGCGGTGTCCGGCAGGTACCCGGCGTAGGCGTTGGCCAGTGCTGCGGCGCCGAGCGTGGTGCAGGCCAGGACGGCGAACGAGACCGCGGCGATCCTGGCGGTCCGGGTCACCCAGCCGCGGGCCCGGCCCTTCCGGCGCCGCCCGATGGCCACCGCGGTGAGCAGCACGGCGACGGTGAGCAGTCCGGTACCCGGCCAGTAGCTCTCCAGCCACCCGCCCCCGGTGGTCAGCTGGGCGGTGACATCGGTCGGCAGTACGTAGCGCATCACGGCAAGCTCGATTATCCCGCTCGACGGGTGCGATTGCCGAGAGGTCGCCGCCGCCCGGACCGGTAACGGACAAGGGGCCTCCGGTGCTGATCGCCAGGGATACCGGGGCGGGGTTACCGTGGGTGGATATGGCCGAGATCCCCGTGCATGTCCGTCGCGAAGGCTTCGACCCGATCGCCGAGCTGGGACGGCGCCGCACCGAGCAACCGGTGTCCCCGGTACGGATGCCCTGGGGTGGGCAGGCCTGGCTGGTCACGCGCTATGAGGACGTCCGTGAGGTGCTCGGCGACCCGACCCGGTTCAGCAACGCCCATCAGGCCGACCCGCGGCGAAGAGGCGGCGACCCGTCGCCTGCCCCCGCACCCGGGTTCCTGCTCGGCCACGACCCGCCCGAGCACACCCGGCTGCGTCACATCCTGACACCGGAGTTCACCGTGCGGCGGATCCGCAGGCTCGAACCGCGCGTCGAGGCGATCGTGGCCGAGCACCTGGACGCGATGGCGCAGGCCGGACCGCCCGCCGACCTGGTCGAGAGCTTCTCCCTGCCGGTGCCCTCCCTGGTGATCTGTGAGCTGCTCGGGGTCCCGTACCGGGACAGGAGGGACTTCCAGCGTCCCAGCAACGCGCGGTTGGACATGTCCAGGCGCATCGAGGAGCGGATCCAGGCCGGCGTGGACGCGCGCGCCTATCTGAAGGACCTGGTGGTGCGCGAGCGGTCCGAGCCGGGGCAGGAGCTGCTCGGCATGCTGGTCCGCGAGCACGGCGCCGAGCTCACCGACGACGAGCTGGCCGGGATCGGCGACCTGCTGCTGCTCGCCGGCCACGAGACCACGGCGAACATGCTCGCCGTCGGCACGGCACTGCTCCTGCAGCACCCCGAACAGGCCGACCTCCTGCGCAGCGACCAGGGCCGGGTGGAGGCCGTGGTCGAGGAACTGCTGCGTTACCTGTCGATCGTCACCTCCATCATGCCGAGGACGGCGGTGCGCGACGTCACCGTCGGCGGGCAGCTGATCAGGGCGGGCGAGGTGGTGGTCTGCTCGCTGCCCGCGGCGAACCGCGACCCGGCGGTGATCTCCGACGCCGAGCACCTCGACGCCGCCCGCAGGCCGACCCCGCATCTCGCGTTCGGGCACGGTATTCACCACTGCATCGGGGCCGGGCTCGCCCGGATGGAGATGCGGATCGCCTTCCCCGCGCTGTTCCGCCGATTTCCCGACCTGCGGCTGGACGTGCCGGTGGCGGACCTGGCGTTCCGGTCCGGCTCGGTGGTCTACGGCGTCGACGCGCTGCCGGTCCGCTGGTGAACCGGCCCGCGCGGCAGCTGGTCGTGATGGGCGTGTCCGGCTCCGGCAAGACCACCGTGGCGACCCTGATCGCCCAGCGCAGCGGTTGCGAGCGCGCCGAGGGCGACGATTTCCACTCCCCGGAGAACATCGCCCGGATGGCCTCCGGGCTGCCGCTCGACGACGCCCGGCGGGCGCCCTGGCTCGCCGCGCTGCGGGCGTGGCTGGCGGAGCGGGCGGCCGCTGGGCGGTGCGCGGTGCTGAGCTGCTCGGCCCTCGCCCGCGCCTACCGCGACGTGCTGCGCGGCGCGGGCCCGCAGGTCTGGATCGTGCACCTGGACGGTCCGCAGGAGCTGGTCGCCGCCCGTCTGGCCGGCCGGCACGGCCACTTCATGGCGAGGTCGCTGCTCGCCTCCCAGTACGCCGCGCTCGAGCCGCTCGGTGCCGACGAACCCGGCATCACGGTGGACCTCGCCGCCCCCCCGGAGCAGATCGCCGACGACGTGCTGCGCAGGCTCGGGCCGCTGCGCGGGAGCTGATCTCACCCGCCGAGGGTGGTACCGGCGCGCGCCTGAGCTGCTGGGCTGGTGGCCGGTCGGCGAGGGAGTGCAGGAGATGGCTGATTCGGCTGCGGGCGGCGCCGTCGCGCCCCCGGAGTCCGTGGCGTCCACGGCTCCGCACCGCAGCGGCCTGGTGCTCACCGCGTTGATCCTGGTCGCCGCGGTGGCGAACCTGAACCTCGCGGTGGCCAACGTCGCGCTGCCCTCGGTCGGGCGGGCGTTCAACTCCTCGCAGACCACGATCGACCTGATCTCTGTCGGGTTCTCCCTGGGCCTGGCCGCTTCGGTGCTCTACCTCGGCGCGCTCGGCGACCGGTACGGACGGCAGCTGATGCTCGTGCTCGGCGTCTCGCTGTCGGTGCCCGCCTGCCTGCTCGCCGCGTACGCGCCGACCGACCAGGTACTCGTGGTGGCCCGGCTGCTCGGCGGGCTGGCCGCGGGCATGGCGTTTCCCACCACCCTGGCGCTGATCACCGCCTTGTGGACGGGACGCGCGCGGACGAAGTCGATCGCATTGTGGTCCGGTATCGGGGGCGCCATCTCGGCGCTCGGCCCGCTGGTCGCGGGCTGGCTGCTGGAGTTCTTCTGGTGGGGCTCGGTCTTCCTGGTCACCCTGCCGCTGGCGGTGGTGGCGCTGGTGATGGCACTGGCCTGCGTGCCGAGGCACGTGAACGAGACGACCGAGCCGGTGGACAACCTCGGCGGCATCCTGTCGGTGCTGATGGTGGCGACGATCGTGCTGGCGGTGAACTTCGCGACCACGCCGGGCAAGGGCCCGCTGGTGCTGGGGCTGGCGGTCGTCGGGCTCGCGGCGCTCGTCGGTTTCGTGGTCCAGCAGCGCCGGGTCGCCAACCCGCTCTACGACCTGGCGGTGGCGGGGCGGCGCATCTTCTGGGTGGCCGCCTGCGCGGGGATCGTGGTGTTCGGCTCGCTCATGGGCGCGATGTTCATCGGCCAGCAGTTCCTGCAGAACGTGCTCGGCTACTCCACCCTCGACGGGGGACGGGCGATCCTGCCGGGCGCGGTGCTGATGGTGCTGATCGCGCCGTACTCGGCACGGCTGGTCAGCGCGCGGGGGTCCCGGTTCACGCTGCTCGTCGGGTACCTGTTCTGCCTGCTCGGGTTCCTCACCATGCTCCTGCTGTGGCGGGAGGGCACCCCGTACTGGGAGGTCGGCCTGGCGTACGCGTTCGTCGGCGCCGGCGTGGGCTTCGCAGGCACGCCCGCGTCGCACTCGCTCACCGGATCGGTGCCGGTGCACCGGGCCGGGATGGCCTCGGCGACCGCCGACCTGCAACGCGACCTCGGCGGCGCGATCATGCAGTCGGTGCTCGGCGCGCTGCTGACGGCCGGCTACGCGACCGCGATGGCCGCCACGGTCGCCACATCACCTCAGGCGGCCCGGATCAGCGACCAGGTGCAGACCCAGCTCACCAAGTCGTTCTCCGGGGCGGCGGACACCGCCGAGCAGTACCCGCAGTACTCCACCCAGATCATCGCGGCCGCCAAGCAGGCCTTCCTCGAAGGCGACAAGTGGGCCTACACCGCCGGGATCGTGGCCATCCTGCTCGGCGCCGCGCTGGTCTTCTTCCTGTTCCCCGGCAAGGACGAGGAGCACCGGCTGCGCGCCGAGTACCAGGCACAGGACGCGGCCGGCCACCCGGCGACGCTGCAGCGATGAGGAGTACCCAGCTGGACAGCGCCGGGTTCGCCGCGCTCTACCAGCGCCTGCGTGCACACTGGGGGCCGGCCGACCGCCGTGGCGCGCTGAAGCACCTCACTCCCGAGGCGGTGCGGGCCGCGGCCGCGGAGGTGCGTACCGGGACGACGGTGACGCTCTCCGCCCCGGTCGACCGCGATCTCGGGCCGGACAACCCCGAGCCCGCCCGGTACCGGATGACCAGCGGGGTGTCCGAACCGGACGGTGCTGAGGTCGGCGGGCTGCACTTCGCGGCGGATCGCATCGCCATGAACGTGCACGGCGACGTGAACAGCCACATCGACGCGCTGTGCCACGTGATCTACGACGGCAAGCTGTACAACGACGTGCCCGCGAACACGCTGACCTCGCTGGGCGCGAGCGAGCTGTCGATCGACGTGGTGCGCGACGGCATCGTCGGGCGCGGCGTGCTGCTCGACATCCCGCGCGTCCGCGGGGTGTCCTGGCTGGAGCCAGGTGACCACGTGACATTCGACGATCTCGTCGCGGCGGAGCGCGCACAGGGCGTTCACGTGCGCGCGGGCGACCTGCTCCTGGTACGGGTCGGGCATCGCAGGCGACGCAACGAACTCGGACCATGGGACGCCGCCGCGACGCGCGCCGGCCTGCATCCGCTGGCGCTGCAGTTCGTCGCCCAGCGCCGGGTCGCGGCGCTGGGCAGCGACAGCAACAACGACACCGCACCCAGCTGCGTCGACGGCGTCGCGTTCCCGGTGCACGTGCTGGCCATCAACGCGATGGGCCTGCACCTGTTGGACTACCTGCAGTTCGAGGTGCTCGCGTCGCTGTGCGATGCGGAGAACCGCTGGTCGTTCCTGTGCGTGGTCGCCCCGCTGCGGCTGACCGCCGCGACCGGCTCCCCGGTCAACCCCATCGCCGTGCTGTGAACAGCGGTCTACCTAAGCCTGGATCCGTGGACGGGCTTGATTGTTGATCTGCGATTCGATTTGTTGGTCTTGTGATCGAGTTGGTTGATTGTGGGCGTGTGGGGGCTGCTGGTCTGCCAGCTTCTCCGGTCAGGGTCGGGGCCTGGGTGGCCG
>DASXOL010000268.1:0-11754 GCA_036494295.1 Pseudonocardiaceae bacterium | reverse complement strand
TGTCTCGACACTGTGCGGTCGGCACTGCGCGATGTGGACGACAACCAGATCGTGCAGGTGTTGCACGATATCGAGTGCGTTTCGCGTCAGGCCATGTCGGTAATGTTCGATGTGATCGCCGAAATCGAGTCGCGGGGTCTCGCGGCCCGGGAGGGGTTCGGGTCCACGGCGCGGTTGGTGGGCGCGATGCTGCGGCTCTCCGCGGGAGAGGCACGCATGCGGACGGAGCAGGCCCGGCTGGTGGGGCTGCGGCGCAGCGTCATCGGTGAACCGTTGCCGGCCCAGTTGCCGGCCACCGCGGCCGCGTTGACCGAGGGCCGGATCGGGACCGGGCAGTTGCGGGTGATCGCCGAGACGATGACCACGCTGCCGGCGTCGCTGCCGGAGCCGGTCCGGGAACGGGCCGAGGCCGATCTCGCCGGATATGCCGCGGACTTCGATCCCCGCCGGTTGCGCACCGTGGCCGCCCGGTTGCTCGCCCATCTCGAGCCCGACGGCACCGCGCCGAGTGACCATCCGGCGCCCGCGGTGCCTGCGCACGGCGAGTTGTGGCTGCACCCGCGCCGGGATGGGCGGCTGGGGTTGGAAGGTTGGCTCGACGCGGAGCACGGGGCGCAGCTGCGCTCACTGATCGAACAGCTCGCCACACCCCGCCCCCACCCCGACGGCACTCGTGACACCCGCAGCGTGCCGGCCCGGCAGGCCGGCGCGCTCATCGCCCTGGCCGAACGCGCACGAGCTGCCGGGGACTTCCCCACCGCAGCTGGAGAGCCACCGCACCTGACAGTGACCCTCGACTGGGAAGCGCTGCGCCGCGAGGTCGGCACCGCCACGCTGGATCACGGCCAGCAGATCGCGGCTTCCCAGTTGCGGCGGCTGGCGTGTGACGCGGCGATCATCCCCGTGCTGCTCGGCGGTGACGGTGAACCACTGGATGTGGGAAGGGCGATGCGGACCGTGCCCCGCGGCATCCGCCGCGCCTTGGTGGCCCGGGACAGGGCTGCACCTTCCCCGGTTGTGACGCGGCGCCGGCGATGTGCGCCGCGCATCACGTGCGGCACTGGGCCGACCACGGCCCGACATCGGTAGGAAACTGTTGTCTGCTTTGCGCCTATCACCACCAGCAGGTTCACCTGCAGGGCTGGGAGATCACCATCACCGGCGGACGCGTCGAGTTCCGGCCACCCGCCGTCATCAACCCAGACCGAAGACCGCTCACCAACCCGCTGCGGCGCTGAACCCTCTTGCCGTCGATTCAGAGATGTGTTCCCCACGATGTGCTCATTGGGGGATTACTACATCGTCGATCTGTGCGTCGAATCCTGCGCCGGGTAGAGCTGCGGGCCGGTGACGCCGCAGTGCGAGCAGCGTTCGAGTGCGATTCTGCGCTGCTCCTTGACCGCGCGCGGCTCGCGCAGCAGCACGCCGGACAGCACCCCGCCCAGCACCAGTAGCCCTGCGCCGATCAGCATCGCGTTGTGGAAGCCGGTGTTGAAATCCGCGGGCACTTTGTAGTCGGTGCCGCTCAACCCGGCGGCGACCGGGATCACCGCGACCGCGAGCAGACCGCCGGTGCGGGCGATCGCGTTGTTCACCCCGGACGCGGTGCCCGCGAAGCGGGGGTCCGCCGAACTCAGCACGGTGGCGGTGAGCGGGGCGACGGTGCACGCGAGGCCGAGGCCCACCACGGACACCGCGGGCAGCACCGTGCTGAGATACGGCGCGCCCGGACCGATGCGCAGGGTCAGCAGGAACCCGCAGGCGGCGATCAGCGGCCCCACGGTCATCAGCGGTCGCGGGCCGATCCGGTCGGCGAGCCCGCCCATGCGCGCGGACAGCAGCAGCATCAGCACCGTGACCGGCAGGAGGCCGGTGCCCGCGACCAGCGGCGAGTAGCCCGCGACGATCTGCAGTTGCAGCACGAGCAGGAAGAAGAAGATCCCCAGCCCGGCGTAGACGAGCAGGGTCACCATGTTGGCCACGGTGAATCGGCGATCGGCGAACAGCGCGAACGGCACCAGCGGATGCCTGGTGCGATCCTCGACGACCACGAACGTCAGCAGCGCGACCACGGCGACGATGCCGGTGACCAGCTCGGTGATCCCGCCGCCCTGCTCGCCGAGCCGGGTGAGCGTGTAGGTCAGACAGGCCAGGCCGATCGCGGTGAGCGTCGCGCCGGCCAGGTCCAGCCCGGGCGGGCTCTGCGTGTCCTTGGTCTCCGGCACGTGGCGCAACGTGACCAGGATGACGAAGACGGCCACCGGCAGGTTCACCAGGAAGACCGCACGCCAGTCGATCTGCACCAGCCAGCCCCCGGCGAACGGGCCGATCGCGGCGAACACCCCGCCCAGCCCGGACCAGGCGCCCACCGCCTTGGACCGGTCCGCTGCGACGAACGACGACGAGATGATCGCCAGGCTCCCCGGGGTGAGCAGCGCGCCTCCGACGCCCTGCAGCGCCCTGGCCGCCACCAGCACCTCGGCGTTCGGGGCCAGCCCGCACAGCAGCGAGGCCGTCGCGAACCACACCACGCCGATCAGGAAGACCTTTCGCCTGCCGAACCGGTCACCCAGCGCACCGGCCAGCAGGATGAACGAGGCCAGGGTCAGGGTGTACGCGTTGACGATCCACTGCAGCGTCTCGAAGTCGGTGCCGAGGTCGCGGCCGATGGCGGGCAGCGCGATGTTCACCACCGTGGCGTCCAGCATCGCCAGACCCGAGCCGCAGATCGTGGCCAGCAGCACCCATCGCCCTGCCGCGGTGCCCATCCGGACCTGCGCTACCGGTGGCGTGGTCACCATGCGGGCTCCCGAGGTCGGCGGCGCGGGCGTGCGCATTGAGTGTTCACCCGATGCACCCGCCCGCGCAGCCACCGCGCGGCGCCGCCACCGGTCTAGGGCAGTGGGAAACCGAGCGACGTCGCCAGCTGGCGAAGCTGCTCCCAGCCCTCGCCCGCGTGCGGGTGGGGCACCGTGCACCCGCCCGTGACCGGCGGCGGTGCGGTGTAGCGCGGCGCGGTGAGGTTCGGCGGGTCGGTGAAGTCGAGCACCTCGGCGAGGTTGTTCGCGGCCGCGTCACGGACGGTCAGCGCGGGCAGGCTCCACCGCCACTCGATCATCTTCAGCACCGACGTGTGGTCGTACAGGTTGTGTGCGACGGCGCGCCGGGGCGAGCGCGGCGAGATCACCAGGCAGGGCGTGCGGAATCCGCGCAGCCCGGTGCCCAGGTCGGGCCGCGGATCCGGTCCCGCGGTCGGCGCCACGTGGTCGAAGAAACCGCCCCACTCGTCGTAGTTGATCACGAGCAGGGTCCGGTTCCAGGCAGGGCTCGTGGTGACCGCCGTGTAGACCTGGTTCAGGAAGTTCTGGCCCGCCCGGATGTCGGAGAACGGGTGGTCGTCGCCGGAGGTGCCCTGGTCCTCGCCGAGGAACCGCGGGTCGACGAAGGACACCGCGGGCAGCGTGCCGGTGGACGCCTGGGCGAGGAACTGCGGGAAGAGCTTGCTGATCCCGACGTACTTGGTGCCCCACAGGGCGAGGAACGGGGTGTCGCTGTAGTAGTAGGTCGCCGGGACGCCGGCCGCGGCCAGGTTGTCCCAGATCGTGGGCATGGTGGCGGTCACCGTGGAGTTGTGTGTCCGGTCGGTCTGCGCCGAGTGCTGGAAGAACCGGTTCGGGTAGGTCTCGGCCATCACCGCGGAGAAGTAGCCGTCGCAGGTGGTCCAGTACGGCGCCGCGCCGCCGAAGAACTTCAGGTCGTCCTTCGTGTAGTAGCCGATGCAGAAGGTGTCGTTGGCGGGGTCCTTCAGCCAGCCGTCGCACGCACCGTTGTCGTACTCGATCCGGCCGCCCTCGTAGGAGTGGTCGGGATCCTTGGACCCGCAGCCGCTGTAGGTCCGCAGGTGGTAGGTGGAGTGCGGCACACCGTTCGTGTCGCTGTAGGTCAGACCGGCCTGTTTGCCGTTGGCGCCCGGCAACCAGCCCAGATAGTGGTCGAACGACCGGTTCTCCATCATCACCACCACGATGTGGTCGATGCCGGAGCTCGCCGGGGCAGGCAACGCGCTCGCGGCAGCCTGGGCTGGCGCGGCGGAGGCGGCTGAGGCCGAGGTGGCTGACATCGCCGCTGCGGTGGCGGCGATGCCTGCGGTACCTGCGAGGAACGTGCGTCGGTCGATGGTCAACGACCGGCTCCCTTCTTCGGGGGGTGGATGAGACCGCGGGCGGGAGCCAGGAAGACCGGCCGTGGGCCGATCTCCGTTGCGCCATACGCACCAACCAGCGAGACCACCCTCGCGCCCTGATCCCGAGTCAGGTAGAGAGATCCGGTGCCGCAGCCCCCGAAGCCGTTCGCGTCGCCACAGCCGTCTCCGTCGTCTGCGTGTTCTCAGTTGTCGTCGTCTGCGTGTTCTCAGTTGTCGTCGTCTGCGTCTTCTCAGTTGTCGTCGTCTGCGTCTTCTCAGTTGTCACAGCAACATTCGTCCGGATCTTTGCGGCTGTTACTGGGGCCGTTGCTGCGTCACGTCGGCGCGACGACCGCGACCGTGTGGGTGCAGACCAGTGGTCCGGCCGAGGTCGAGGTGCTGGGTGCCACGGCGCGGACCTTCGCGGTCTGCGGGCACCATTTCGCCCTGGTGGAGGTGACCGGGCTGACTCCCGGCTCGGTCACGCCGTACGAGGTCCGGGTGAACGGCGAGCCGGTCTGGCCGTCGCCGGGCTCGGGGTTGCCGCCGAGCGTGATCCGGACCCGGGGAGGCGCGGGTCCGGTGCGGGTGGTGTTCGGATCCTGCAGGCACGCCGAACCCGACGACCGCAGGACGGCCGCGGCGCTCGGTGTCGACGCGATGCGGGCGTATGCCCGCCGGATGGCCGGGCTGGCGCCCGAGAAGTGGCCGGATGCGCTGCTGCTGCTCGGCGACCAGGTCTACGCCGACGACCCGTCCCCGCAGACCCGCCGCTGGCTGCGCAGCCGCCGCGACACCGCGGACGCATCGCAGGTGGAGGTCGGCGACTTCACCGAGTACGTCCGGCTCTACCGGGACACCTGGTCGGACCCGGAGTCCCGGTGGCTGCTGTCCACTGTGCCCACCGCCATGATCTTCGACGACCACGACGTGCGGGACGACTGGAACACCTCCGAGGCGTGGCGGCGCAGGCTCACCGCCACCCACTGGTGGCGCCCGCGCATCCGCGGCGCGCTGGCCTCCTACTGGGTGTTCCAGCACATCGGGAACCTCGGCCCGGAGGAGCTGGCGGGCGAGCGCACCTGGGCTGCGGTCCGCGACTGCCACGGCGACGCCTGGCCGATCCTGCGCGACATGGCCGACGCCGCGGACCGCGAGCCCGACACCGTCCGGTGGAGCTACCGCTGGGAGATCAACCGGGTGCGCCTGGTCATGGTGGACAGCAGGGCGGGCCGGGTGGTGCGGGAAGGCAGCCGGGCGATGCTGGACGACGAGGAGTTCGCCTGGGTCGAGGACGCGGTCAGCGCGGACACGGCGCAGGCGGAGCACGTGCTGGTCGGCACCTCGCTGCCGTGGCTGCTGGCCCCCGCGATCCACGACGTCCAGTCCGCCAACGAACTGGCCTGCGCCAGGGGCGGGCGGCTTGCCGAGCGCATCCGGCAGGGCGTCGACCTCGAGCACTGGGCGGCGTTCCGGGACTCCTTCGACCGGCTCGGTGCGCTGCTGCGCCGGGTGGCCACCGGACCGGACGCGCCCGCCACGGTCAACGTGCTCTCCGGCGATGTCCACCACAACTACGTCGCCAGGGCGCGGTTCCACGGGCACCACGGCTCGCCGGTGTACCAGCTGGTGTCCTCCCCGGTGCACCACACGGTGCCCTGGTACGCCAGGGCAGCGATGCGGCTCTCCTGGCTCGGGCCGGTGGCCGGCGCGGTCCGCCGGGTGGTGCGCCGGTTCGGGGTGGACGATCCCGCCCTGTCCTGGGAACGGGTGAGCGGGCCGTTCTTCGGCAACGGGCTGGCCACCGCGGAGTTCGACGGCCGCGGCGCCGAGCTGGTGATCGAGAACACCCGGGATGCCGGCCTGGCGACGGTGTCCCG
Source organism: Pseudonocardiaceae bacterium (assembly GCA_036494295.1). Lineage (GTDB taxonomy): Bacteria > Actinomycetota > Actinomycetes > Mycobacteriales > Pseudonocardiaceae. Next base: position 5,691 of record DASXOL010000268.1, on the reverse strand, counting down.
GCTCGTGCTCGCGAAGCGCTGACCGCAGAATTCGGAGAGGCAGCCGGGCCTGGTAACTGTGGACGACACGAGACGAGGAGGAAGTGGCGATGAGGGTGTTCACCGGTGCGGACGAGCTGCGCGCTGCGGAGGGTGAGGCGCTGGGCGTCAGCGACTGGATGGCCATCGACCAGAAGCGCATCGACGCGTTCGCCGACGCCACCGGTGATCATCAGTGGATCCACGTCGACCCGCAGCGCGCCGCCGGCGGACCCTTCGGCACCACGATCGCGCACGGCTTCCTCACGCTGTCACTGATGCCTCTGCTGGTGGGGCAGGTCTACCGGGTGGACGGCGCCGCGATGGGCATCAACTACGGCCTGAACAAGGTCCGCTTCCCGGCTCCGGTGCCGGTCGACGCGAATGTGCGGACCGGCGTGACGCTGGCTGAGGTGACCGACGTGAAGGGTGGTCTGCAGCTCGTGTTGCAGGTCACGCTGGAGGTCGAGGGCAGCGAGAAGCCCGGCTGCGTGGCGGACTGGGTCACCCGGGTCTACTTCTGATGGCCGGCCAGGTGCTGCGCGAGGCGGTGATCTGTGCGCCGCTGCGCACCCCGGTGGGCCGATACGGCGGAGCACTGAAGGACGTGACACCCGCGCAGCTCGGCGCGACCGTGCTGCGCGGCCTGCTGGAACGCACCGCGCTGGCGGGCAACGCGGTGGACGAGGTGGTGCTCGGCCAGGCCTATCCGACGATGGACGCTCCCGCGATCGGCCGGGTGGTCGCGCTGGACGCCGGGCTGCCGCAGACGGTGACCGGTCTGCAGCTCGACCGGCGCTGCGGCTCCGGGCTGCAGGCGGTGCTGCAGGCGGCGATGCAGGTGCAGACGGGCGTCAGCGACGTGGTGCTCGCGGGCGGCACGGAGAGCATGAGCTCCGCGCCGTTCTACTCCAGCGCGATGCGCTGGGGGGTGCGCGGGGACGGAGTGCAGCTGCACGACTCGCTCGCCCGGGGCCGGGTGACCGCGGGCGGGCAGCACCACCCGGTGCCCGGCGGCATGCTGGCGACCGCGGAGAACCTGCGCCGGGAGTACCGCATCGGCCGCGCCGAGCAGGACGAGCTCGCGCAGCGCTCGCACCAGCGGGCGGTCGCCGCGCAGACCGAGGGGCGCTTCGCCGAGGAACTGGTGCCGGTGACGGTGCCGTCCCGCAAGGGTGACGTGGTGGTCGACACCGACGAGCACCCGCGGGCGGACACCACGGTCGCCAAGCTGGAGCAGCTGCGCCCGATACTCGGCCGCGACGACCCCGATGCCACGGTGACCGCGGGCAACGCGTCGGGCCAGAACGACGGCGCCGCGATCTGCGTGGTCACCACGCCGGAGCGGGCCGGCGAGCTCGGCCTGCGACCGCTGGCCCGGGTGGTGAGCTGGGCGGTGGCCGGGGTGCCTGCCCGCACCATGGGGATCGGGCCGGTGCCCGCGACCGCCGCCGCGCTGGACCGGGCCGGCCTGCACCTGGCCGACATCGACCTGGTCGAGCTGAACGAGGCCTTCGCGGCCCAGGTGCTGGCGTGCACCAGGGAGTGGAAGTTCGTCGAGGGCGACTTCGACCGGCTCAACGTGAACGGCTCGGGGATCTCGCTCGGCCATCCGGTCGGCGCCACCGGGGCGCGGATCCTGGCCACCCTGCTTCGTGAGATGCACCGCCGCGACGCCAGGTTCGGACTGGAGACGATGTGCATCGGCGGTGGTCAGGGGCTCGCTGCGATCTTCGAACGCGTCGGGTGAGCGGTTTGTCGCGGTGTGCGGTCTTTCTCCGGCCGCGCGGTTGCGGTTAGCATCGTCGGCGCCGCAGTGTTCGGGAAGCCGGTGCAAGTCCGGCGTGGTCCTCGCCACTGTGACCGAGGAGCGAACCCCTGCTGTTCGCCACTGCCCGTGACGGGGCGGGAAGGCATGGGGGAGCGTTGATCCGGAAGCCAGGAGACCGGCTGCGGCGCCGACCGAGTGTTTCCACGAGGCATGGAAGAGGTTCCCCTCATGGCCGACCGCATGGGCCTGCCCGCCGCATCGTCCTATCGTCCCGCTCTGGGTGGAATCCCGGTGCCGTGGTGGGCACTCGTGCTCGCCGTCGTCGGCGTGGGCCTGCTGTTCCTGGCCCTGCAGGAGAACGGGGCACTGCTCGCCTCGAACGCGCAGCTGCTGCACGAGTTCTTCCACGACGGCAGGCACGCGCTCGGCGTGCCCTGCCACTGAGCGGGCCGCACATGAGCACGGCTCCCGCCGTGCCGTCCGCCGAAGCCACCTCGCCGCCGTTCGGTGCGCTGCTGCGCGCCGGGCTGGTCGGCGGGGCGTGCGCGGGTCTGGTCGGCGCGCTGGTCTCCCTGCTGGTGGTCGAGGCCCCGATCCGCAGCGCGCTGGCCATCGAGGCGGCCCGCGAGGCGGCGGCACGCGGCCACGCCGATACCCACGCGCACGAGGAGCTGTTCAGCCGCAACACCCAGGTGGTCGGCGGAATGCTCGCCGCGGTGCTGGTCGGACTGGTGCTCGGGGTGGTGTTCGCGGTGGTCCTCGCGTGGCTGCGGCCCCAGCTGGCGGGCCGCACCGACTACGGACGTGCGGTCGCGCTGGCGCTCGGCGGGTTCGTCGCGGTGTCGCTGCTGCCCGCGGTCAAGTACCCGGCCAACCCGCCCTCGGTCGGCGACCCGGACACCATCGGCACCCGGACGCTCTACTACGTGTCGTTCCTCGCGGCGTCGATCGCGCTCGCCGCGGTGGTGCTCGCGGTGCGCAGGCGGCTGCCCGCGCGCTGGCCGGCGTCCTGGACCGCGACCGCCTGCACCCTGCTGGCCGTCGCCGGATACGCCGTGTTGCTGCTGGCCTGGCCGGCGAGCCCGGACCCGATTCCGGCCGACGTGCCCGCCGCGCTGATCTGGCGGTTCCGGCTCAGCTCGCTGGCCGAGCTCGCCGCGCTGTGGGTCACCCTGGGGATCGTCGCGGGTCTGGTCCTCGAACGCGCCACCACCCGCACCGCGCGCCCGGTGATCGCCTGATCCATCGGGCGGCTAGGCGGGCGACGCGGAGCTGACGACGTGCGCCAGGTCGTCGGGGCGTAGCCGGTACACCTCCAGGTGCGAGCCGTGGTACTTGTCGCTCTCGCCGACCCATTCCATCCCGATCCGCCGCGCGGTGGCCGCCGCGGAGGCGTTCTCCGGTGCGACCAGGGCGAACACCTCGACCAGCGAATGCCGGAACGCCCAGCCGGCCAGTGCCCGCCCGGCCTCGGTGGCGTAGCCCTTGCGCTGGTAACCGGGCGCGAGGCGGTAGCCGATCTCGACATCGGCCTCCGGCACCGGCATGGGCAGCAGCGTGATCGCCCCGATCGGGGTGTCGTCGTCGAGCAGCGCGATGGCCCATCGGCCGTGCCCTGCGGTCATGGTCCGCTGCGCGGCCGCCCAGTCCCGCAGCACCATCCGCATCGCCTCGACATGGGATCCGGCATCGGATCCGCGCACGTCGTCGCCCAGCCAGCGGCTCAGCTCGGTGTGCGGGTAGATGGTCAGCGCGGCTTCCGCGTCCCGGTCCGTCCAGTCCCTCAGCAGAAGCCGTTCGGTCCGCAACAGTTCCGCCATAGCTGGAAGGTACTCCGGATCTCGGGTATCCCTGCCCTGGTTGAGGTTTCGCACTCATACCGCCGCCGGATCGAACCTGGCGGTGGCGACGAGTCGGGACGAGTTGGACGGTCAGCAGCACCGCGAGCGCCTGCACGGCCAGCAACCCGACCAGCACGAGCAGTGGCACCGCGCCCGCCTGCAGCGGCGACGCGCCGCCGAGCAGCATGCCCACGAAGGCGCCCGGCAGGGTCACCGGCCCGACCGACCGGGTCTGGTTGCACAGCGGTGATCCTCTGCCGTGGCGATCCGGCCGTCGAGCGCGTGGGCGCCGGTCCCACCCGCGGGGCGGGTCAGCCGTCGGCCAGGCGGTCCCGCAGCGAAGCCAGGGTCTGGGCGAGCAGGCGGGACACGTGCATCTGCGAGATGCCGACCTGCTCGGCGATCTGGGTCTGCGTCATGTTGGCGAAGAACCGCAGCATGAGGATGGTGCGCTCCCGTTCGGGCAGTGCGGCCAGCAGTGGCTGGAGCGACTCGCGGTACTCGACCCGTTCCAGCTCGCCGTCCGCCGAGCCGATCGCGTCGCCGAGGGTGCCGCTGTTGCTGTCCTCGTCGACCAGCAGGCTGTCCAGCGACTTGCCGCGGTAGGCGTTGGCCGCTTCGAGTCCCTCCACCACCTCGTCGCGGGGCAGGCTGAGATGGGTGGCGAGTTCGGTGGCGGTCGGCGCCCGGCCGAGGAGCTGGGACAGTTCCGTCATCGCCGCGCTGAGCGTCACGTGCAGGTCCTTGAGCCTGCGCGGCACCCGCATCGCCCAGCCCTGGTCGCGGAAGTGCCTGCGGACCTCGCCGGTGATGGTGGGCACCGCGTAGGACAGGAAGTCCACGCCACGGTCCGGTTCGAACCGGTCCACCGCGTTGATCAGGCCGAGCGTGGCGACCTGCTCCAGATCGTCCAGCGGTTCACCGCGGTGGGCGAAGCGCCGCGCGATGTGCCGCGCGACCGGCAGGTGGCCCTCCACCAGCTTGTCGCGCAGGACGGTCCGCCTCGGATCGTCCGCGGCCAGGTCGGCGAACTCCGCGAACAGCGGCACAAGATGCTGGTAGCCGGAGTCACCGGTCGGCTGCTCAGCGGACAGCGCCGAGGTCACGCCACTCCTACCTGCCGCTCCTTGACGAGGCGTATGCCCAGTGAGGGTGGATCGGCGACGTCGTTGCCGAGGATCTCCACCTTGTCGGCCAGCGTGGCGAGCACCCGCCAGCCGAAGGTGTCCTGGGAGATCACCGCGATCCGTGGCGACGGGATCCGCACGGTCACGGTGATCCGTTCCGTGTCGACCCGCACGAGGCACTGCATCCTGGCGTCCGGTACGGCCAGCGTGGCCAGTGTCGAACAGGCCTCGTCCACCGCCATCCGCAGGTCGGCCACCGCGTCGAGGTCGAAATCGGCCCGTGCCGCGAGATCGGCCGTCACCACCCGCAGCGGTGCGACCTGGGCGGGTAGCGCGCCCACCTCGATGTAGACCTCGGCTTGTCCGGCGGGTGCTGTCGCCTCGTTGACCGAGCGGAGGAAGTTGTAGCCCGTCACCTGTGCACCTGCAGTCTCCCCCTGATCGTCGCCCCCGGCATCCCCGGTGTCGACCAGTCGGTTGTGGTGGCCTACTGCGGTCTACCCCGCAGAGTTCGTAGTCCAAACACCTGCGGTCACCGCTGGTGCGCCCCGATGGGAAAACGACGAGGTCAGGAGCCGGTGAGCGCGGCGGCCCGATCGGGGTAGATCTCGAAGAGCTCGGTGAGGCCGGTGGCCTCCAGCGGCCGCAGGACCTCGCGCGAACTGCAGACCAGCCGCAGCGGGATGTCCCGCTCGCCGGCCGCGTCCTTCGTCTCGACCAGCACCGCCAGGCCGCTGGAGCCCAGGAAGTGGACTTCGCTCAGATCGACGACCAGCATCGAGCCGGTGCTCCTGAGCTCCTGCTGCAGGGCGGACCGCAGGCGGGGAGTCGTCCCCATGTCGACCTCGCCCGCGACGGCCACCACCCGGGTCCCGCCCACCGAGTGGGTGGAGACGGAGATCAACTGCTCTCCCGGCGCGTCCGCAGGCGAGTC
>DASXOL010000267.1:0-23030 GCA_036494295.1 Pseudonocardiaceae bacterium | reverse complement strand
TCTAAACTCGGCGCTGGTTATGCGAAACAGGCGTCATTCGATCGTGCTCAAAAGTGCCCACGTGCGGGTGTAATCGCGCTGCGGTGTGGTGGCAGGTCCTGACACGAGTCGGCAACGCCGCGGTGGCGGACAGTGCGACGCGCTCCCCGTTCACCAGCGGAATCTCGCACCGGGTTGGCTGCGCGGACGAACCCGCCACGCCAGGTGTCGCGAAAGAGCATCGTCCTGCAGAATGCAGCCTTTCGGGTGGCAGAAACTGAACGCGAGCTTTCGCGCCCTGGCGGTGATCCGTGTCGACGGCCGTTCGCGTTCAGGCGATGTTCAGGGGAAGCGTGTCAGTGTCCTGCCATGACAATCCGCAAGGAGCAAGGCTCGACTATTTCGCCAGGTCGCCGGATGTTGAACAAGGTGCCGCAGATCACAATTTACTTCTGGATCATCAAGGTCCTCTCCACCACGGTGGGCGAGACCGCGGCGGACTTTCTGAACCAGAACCTGGGACTGGGGTTGACGGGCACGACCCTCATCATGGGCAGCCTGTTGATCGTCACACTGTTCTTCCAGTTCAGGTGCGTGAGCTACGTACCGGGAATCTATTGGGTAGCGGTGGTCCTCATCAGTGTGGTCGGCACCTTGATCACCGACAACCTGGTGGACAACTTCGGGGTCGGTGTGGAGGCGACGACCATCGCCTTCTCCGTCGCGCTGGGCGTGACCTTCGTGGCGTGGTACCTGAGTGAGCGGACCCTGTCCATCCACTCCATCTGCACGACCAGGCGGGAAGCCTTCTACTGGGCGGCCATCCTGTTCACCTTCGCGCTGGGCACTGCGGCGGGTGATCTCACGGCAGAGCGGCTCGACGTGGGCTACTGGCCGGCGGCCGTGTTGTTCGCCGGGCTGATCACCGTGGCGGCCCTCGGCCACTACGCATTCGGGCTCGATGCCGTGGTGACCTTCTGGGTCGTCTACGTCCTGACCCGCCCGCTGGGCGCGTCCCTGGGCGACTACCTGTCGCAGCCGGGCGACGAGGGTGGGCTCGGCATGGGGACGGTCGTGACCAGCGCGATCTTCCTCCTCACGATCCTGGGCCTGGTCGGGTACCTCGCGGTGACCAGAAGGGACGAGATCGCTCCCGAGTCCGTGCCCGCCTGACCGCACGCCGTCACGCGCGCGGCAGGGTGATGGTGAAGACGGCTCCGGTCGACGTCGTCGCGGCGGTGAGGGAGCCGCCCGCGGCGACGGCCAACCGGCGGGCCAGGGCAAGTCCGAGCCCGGCGCCGTCGTGCGCGCCGTCGGGTTCGGCCCGCCAGCCTGGCTCGAACACGTGGGGGAGTGCGGTGGCGGGGATGCCGGGGCCGTCGTCGACGATGTCGATCGTGACGTCGCGGGTGGCGCCGGTCACCCGGATCGAGATGAGCTCACGCGCGTACCGCCACGCGTTGTCGAGCAGCGGAGCCAGCAGACGTTCGAGCACCGCGTCGTCGACCCCGACGGTGAGGTCGTCGGCATCGGCAGGGAGGCAGGACACGGCGACCCGGACCGGGTGTCCGTTGCCTGCTGCCACGGCGTGGTCCGCTCTGCCGGTCGCGCGGTGGATCACCGCCACCGGGTCGCATCGGCCGGGCGCGGCACCGCTCTCGGTGCGCGCGGTGCTCATCAGGGTCTCCAGGATGTGGTTCATCTGGGCCGCGCTCTCCTCGACGGTGGCGTGTGACGCGTCGAGTTCCTGCTGGTCACGCGGCCTGCTTCGCAGCAGGCTGATCTCCGCGGTGATCCGGGCCAGCGGGGTGCGCAGCTCGTGGGAGAGCTCGGCACTGAGCTGCTTCTCGTGACGCAACACCGCGGAGATCCGGTCGAGCACGCCGTCGAGGGTCAACGCGAGCGCGTCCAACTCGGTGGGCCGCGGGGTGTCGCCGAACCTGCGCTCCACGTCGTGCGCGCTCCACCGGGCCGCCTGCTGGGCCATCGACTCCACCGGCCGCAGAGCGCGGGTGACGACAGCCCGGAACACCAGGTACACCACGACGAGCAGGGCCGCGGCGAACAGCGAGCTGCCCAGCAGGGTCAGCGCAGCGGTCCGGCTGTAGGGGGTCAGCGACAGGCTGGACACCACGGTGGCCACCTGGTGCCCGCCGGCCCGCACCGGTAGCGCGTAGAGGCGCACCACGTCGGGTTTCGGTGTCTGGTCGAACCGCTCGCCCACCCCGGCGAGCAGATCCACGCGGCGCTGCAGGTCGGTGGGTGCCGACGGCCGCTCGAGGGCGGTGTTGCCGGCGTAGATCCAGGTCCCGACGTCGATGGCGTCGTCGTCGTGGGTGTCCTGGATCTGCACGCCGGCGGGCGACCACTGCACGGTCGCGGCGGCGGCCTCGGCGCGCACCCGCAGGATGTCGTCCGCCTGCCGGTGCAGCTGGATGCTCAGCACCAGGTTGAGCCCGATGGTCAGGGTGACGACGAAGACCGCGACCACGGCCAACGCCATGAGCGCGATCCGCCCGCGGAGGCTGCGGGGACCTCTCACGTGAAGCGGTAGCCGATCCCGTAGGCGGTGACGATGGACCGCTCGTCGGTCAGTTCGCCGAGCTTGCGACGCAGCCGGGCCAGGTACTGGTCCAGGCTGTTGTCGTTGACCCGCGCGCCGTCCGGCCAGCCGGCCCGGACCAGCTCGCGGCGACGGACCACCTGATCCTGCGCCGCCATCAGCGCCGCGAGCAGCCGGTACTCGGTCGGGGTCAGCGCCACCCGGCCCCGCGGACCGACCAGCGCATGCGTCCCGGGATCCAGCTGCAGATCGTCGCCGTTGCGGCGGGGCGGCACCGCCGCTCGTCGCACCAGCGCCCGCAGCCGGGCGAGGAGCTCCCCGAAGTGGAAGGGCTTGGCGAGGTAGTCGTCCCCGCCCGCGGCGAATCCCGACATCAGGTCCCCGACCTGGTTCTTGGCGGTCAGGAAGAGCACCGGCGCCAGCACACCCCGCGCGCGCAGCGCCTGACACACGTCGCGCCCGTCCGAATCGGGCAGCCCGATGTCGAGGATCACCACATCGAACGGCGCGCCCGGAGGAGTCGTCAGCATCCCCAGCGCGGTCGCGCCGTCGCCGACCGAGTCGACCTGCAGGTCATGTTCCCGTAAGCCCCTGGCCAGGGTCTGACGCAACGTCACGTCGTCCTCGACGACCAACACGCGCGGAACATCGGAGCTGAGCATTGCCCCCAGTATTGCCAGTACCGCCGCGGCCGGGCCTGGCGGCCCGGGCGCACTCAGGCGACATTCAGATTTGGTGGGGCAGGGTGCGCGCGGCGGCGCCCTGCCGTGTGCTGTCTGCCGCGAGAGGAACGGGATGGCCAGCGCTTCGACCGTCCGGATCGCCTTGCTCCTGCCGGACCTGCTCGGCACCTACGGCGACCGGGGAAACGCCATCGTGCTTGCCTGCAGGTTGCGATGGCGGGATCACCCTGCGGAGATCATCGAGGTCACCTCCGACCAGCCGATCCCCGGCAGCTGCGACCTGTACGTCGTCGGCGGCGGCGAAGACGTCGCCCAGATCGAGGCGACCCGCCTGCTGGAGCGCAGCGACTTCCCGGCCGCGGTGCGCCGCGGCGCGGTGGTGCTCGCCGTGTGCGCCGGGTTGCAGATCATGGGCCGGTCGAGCACCGATGTCAGCGGTCGCGAGCGCGCCGGGCTGGGGCTGCTGGACCTGACCACCCGCCCGCTGCCCAGGAGAGCGGTCGGCGAGATCGTCACCTCGCCCGCCGCGATCGGCGGATTGGGCCAGCAGCCGTTGAGCGGATTCGAGAACCATCGCGGCGGAACGACTCTGGGCGACGACGCCGGACCGCTGGCGCAGGTGGTCAACGGCGTGGGCAACGGTGACGGCACCGAGGGCGTCCTCGCAGGCCACATCGTCGGCACCTATCTGCACGGCCCGGTGCTGGCGCGCAACCCCGCACTGGCCGATCACCTGCTGACGCTGGCAACCGGGTGGTCCCTGGAGCCATTGCGGCTGGACGACATCGACGAGCTTCGTCGTGAGCGGCTCGCCGCGGGCCGGGTACGACGCGACAGGCGGATCCGGCGGCTCACCGCCGCACTCACGCCGCGACGATGGCTCACACCCGGGGTGCCCGCCCGGTCTGATGACGGGGACACCGAGTCGAGTCTTTCCCCGTCGGCCGCTGCTGGCTGGTCACGCTCCGGCGGCGGTGAGGACGGCGTCGGTGGCGAAGCCGAGCACGAGGCCGAGGAAGATGCCCCAGCTGGTGATCTCTTTGAGGCCGAGCCTGCGGGCCACGGCCAGCAGTTCGATCACGACGTAGAGGATGGAGCCGGCGGCCAGGCCGAGGAAGGCCACCGACAGGGTGTCGCTGACCACGCTCTGTCCGATGATCGTGCCGACGAAGGTGGGGCCGCCGCCGATCAGGCCGAGTAGCGCCAGGAAGGCCCACGATGGGCGGTTGCCGGTCAGCGGACCGACGATGCCGAAGCCTTCCGTGGCGTTGTGCAGGCCGAAGCCGATGATCAGCAGGAGGGCGAGCGCGAGTTGGCCCTGGGCCGCGGAGTTGCCGATGGCCAGGCCCTCGGCGAAGTTGTGCAGGCCGATGCCGACGGCGATCATCAGCGCCAGCTGGCCACTGGTGCTGCGCCACGAGCCGGCCGCCAGTTGCCCCGTCGCCGCGGCCCCGGGCCCCCGTGCGGACGCGGGGCGCGCGGAGCGGCGCTGAAGCGGCGACATTTGGCGAACTCCTGGCTCGGGGGCTGACGAGCGCAGGTCCAATATTCCAATATAAGGTCAGGCTTGCCTAATCGAGAGGTCTTTTCGGGGTCCGTACGGGGTTCAGCCTACGGCGACGGGTTCGGCCGCACCCACCGCGTCCAGCCGGGCGCCGAGCCGGTCGAAACAGGCACGGGCGGTGTCCATCTCGAACTGGGCCGCCTCGGTCTGGCCGGCCTGGCACAGCCCGGTGGCCAGCAGCACCCGGGACCGAGCGCCTTCGTAGGGCGCCCCGGCCTCCCGCCACAGCGCGACGCCGCGGCGCAGCGCAGGCACCGGGTCCTCGTCGCCGGTGGCGAGCGCCACCTCGCCGCGAGCGCACTCCGCCGCGGCGCGCAGCGCCGCGCCACCGAAGATCTCCGCCAGCTCGGCCTGTTCGGCGGCGGCGGCGCGGGCGGTGTCGAGATCACCGACGGCCAGCGCGATGGTCACCTGGTCGGGGAGCAGCCGGGTGCGGTCCAGGCGGTCCCACCGATCGCCGGCCACCGCGGTGTTGATCAGCGGCGCGGCCTCGGCGGGCTGGCCGCGCAACAGCTTGAGCCGGGCCCGGCCGGGCAGCGCGTCGGCGCCCAGCTCCTCGGCCTTGTCGTATGCCTCCTCGGCGGTGGCGAGGTCGCCGATCCGCAGCCGGATGTCGCCGATACCGGCGAAGGCGGCGCCCGCGTGGACCGGGTCGAAACACTGCGCCCGGGCGCAGGCCTGGTGGGCGAGCTGCTCGGCGAGCACCCAGGCGCCCCGGCTGGTCATGACGGTGACCCGGTGTGCCTCGCAGTCGCCGGGGAAGCTGGTGAGCCCGGTGCGCACGAAGCAGTCCTCGATGGCGTCGGTCCACTCCTGGGCGCGCCGGTACTCGTGCAGCTCGCAGCAGGTGCGGACGACCTGGCAGAAGATCTGCACGGTGGCCAGCTGGGACAGGCCCCCGCCGACCGCCATCACCATCCCCTCGTCCTGCAGCGCCAGGCCCTCGGCGACCTGCCCCCGGCGGATGACCACCGCGCCCTGGAAGACCAGCCCGAGCGCCTGCAGTTCCGCGACACCGTGGCGGACGCCCAGTTCGTAGGCCGATCGGGCGGACTCCAGCGTCATCTCCGGATCGTCGGTCATGAGGCCCACCAGCGTGGCGCCCCAGGCCAGATAACCGTGCTCGACGCAGGCGGGTTCGTTCTCCAGCAGCCGCTGCGCGCGCTGGAACCAGCCGCGGGCCACCGCGTAGTGCCGGAGCCCGGTGTGCTGGACCGTGAGGATCACCGCGTCCACGGCGGCCTGACGGTGGTCGCCGCCCTGCAGGTGGACGTGGTGGGCACGCTGGCGGATCGACAGCGCATCCCGGTCGAACCCCAGCCAGTACGCCGCCTCGGCCATGCCGTCGAGGTCCTCCGCGCGCAGCGCCGCGGACCGCTCGGCGCGGGAGAACAGGTCGAAGGCGGACTCCCAGTCGTGCGCGGCCAGCGCGCCACGTGCCTCGGGAAGCAGCTTGTCGCTGGGCGTCTGCGCCGCCGGGGTGGACGGCAGGCGTTCCGTCCGGGGGGCTGCCTGCGGTTGCCAGTCCAGGTCCGGGCACTGGGTGAGAACGGCCTCGTTCAGCTTCACCAGCTCCGGGCTGGGGTCGATACCGAGGAGTTCGGCGAGCTGATCGCGCAGCCGCGTGTAGGCGGACAGCGCATCGGCCTGCCGTCCACAGCGGTACAGCGCCCGGATCAGCTGCGACCACAGGCGCTCACGCAGCGGCTGCTCGGTCACCGCCTGGCTCAGCTCGCCGCACAGGGCGCCATGCCGTCCGAGTGCGAGGTCGGCCTCGGCGCGGTCCTCCACGGTGGTGATCCGCAGCTCGGTGAGCCGGGCGATCTCGGCCTGGGCGAAGAGTTCGAAACCGAACTCGGCCAGCGGCTCACCGCGCCACAACTCCAGCGCGGCGCGCAGCTTGTCGGCGGCGTCCGCGGGATCCGAGGCCAGCGCCTCGCGACCGGCGCAGGCCAGCCGCTCGAACCGCACGGCATCGACGGTCTCGGGCTCGACGGCCAGCAGGTAGCCCTGGCCCTCGGTGCGGAGCACACCGTCCCGCGCCCGCGGCACCCGATCCGGCTCCAGCGCCTTGCGCAGCCGGGAAACGTAGGTCTGGATGGTGTTCGCGGCCGTCGCAGGCGGTTCGTCGCCCCACAGCGCCTCCGTCAGCCGATCAGTGGACACCACATCGCCCGCGTGCATCACCAGCACGGCCAGCACCAACCGCTCCTTGGCGCTGGACAACTGGATGCGACGCCCGTCGGCACGCACTTCCAGCGGGCCGAGTATCGCGAACTCCACCCTGCCTCCAGACCCTGTTTCAGTGGCGATTCAGTCCCGCTCCAGTCGAGGCCGCCACGCTGCCCGGAACAGTGATCCCGGCGGGGCGGAAGTTCCACAGTGATTGACAACCTGGTGAACACAGAGGATGAAGCAACGGACCAGCACGCGCAGGATGATCATCAGCCGGACAGCGTAATCCTGCTGCCCGGCGACATGCCGTTCAGCTACCAGGAGGGCGAGGCCGCAGCGCTCGCGGCCGTGCTGGCCGGCATCCTGGCGACGGTCGCGGCCGACACCGGCGCCCGGCTGGCGGTCGTGGCGCCGGAGCGCAGTTCCCGGCTCGCGAGACCCCGGCCGTTGCGAATGGTGCCGGTGCAGGGACCGCGCGGGACATGGGCGATGGTCCTGCTGTTGAGCTGAAAGGGGCCGGCAGTAGCCGCCGGACGAGGGGTCCGGCGGCTACTGCCGCCCCTTGCGGTATACGGGCCAGGGGACCGTCCGCAGTGTCAGCCGGTGCACCGACTGGACGGATTCAGCTGGTCCATGACGCAGTAGAGCGGCCCGACCTGCCTGGAGGGACCCGTGGAGGGTGGCGGGTACTGGAGCACCGGCAGCGGTTTGCCCACGGGCTCGCCGGTGTCCCCGGCGTGGTCGCTGAAGCTCAGTGTGCCGCTGCCCCCGGGCACCGCGTACTGGCCGTTGATGTTGAGCAACAGGGTTTTCACCGTGGCTGCGGTGGGCGTTGATATCGATCCCTTGGGGGCCGCCAGCCGCACCGCCTGGACGGCGGTCAGCAATGCGTCATGCATCATGATCGCGTTGGCGCCATTGAGGTCGGCCGCGTCGAATCCATCATGCGTGAACGCCGAGAACAGCTCCTGGTAGTGCTCAGGGGTGCCGGTGACGTGGTTCCGCCAGCCTTGGGCGTCGACGGTGGAGGCGACGACGACCTTGAGATTCTTGTCCCGCAGGTTCGCCTCCTCCGCTGGATTCAGGATCTCGCTGAGATCCAACCCCGCGGTCAGGATGACCAACCTGGTGCCGAGACACGGCCGGAATTCCAGTGAGTGCAGGAAACTGCGGAGGTCGACTTCGCGGCCCGCGTAGAGGACAGCCTGCAAACCGCTTCCCGCCGAGCAGATGTTCGCCACGATGTTCGAGAACAGGTGGGGGTCGGCGCCGGAGGGGGCGCCCACCACCCCGGTGAACACCTGGGTGGTGAAGTTCTTCGTGAGATCCCCCATCGTGTTCGTGAAGTTGTTTCTCAGTTCCTCGGTGAAGAGGTCCACGCCCTGCTCGGAGTTGGAATCTTCGACCAGGATCGCAGACGTGATGCCGTTGCTGTCCACATATCGGCGGAGGGCGTCGACGTAGTACCGGTTGCTGGGAGCCGCCTTGATCAGGCCGGGAATGTGCGTGTAGTCGAGCACGTCGGCGCCCAGATACGCGCTGACCATCGGAATACCCGCCGCGGAGAGCTTCTTGGCCCGCTGCTGGGTCTGCTTGGTACTGACCCCCATGCCGATCACGGCGACGAGCGGGTTCGTCGGCTGCCTGCTCATCTCCACCAGTTGGTCGGTCACGCGCTGCCACTGGGCGTCGGTGGTGCCCTCGCTGGCCAGGAGGAGTTGGATCTGCGGGCTGGTGTCGCCGACGACCGGTGTGGTGTTGGCCCGGCGCAGCGCGGTGTACGCACCCTCAAGCCGGTTCTTGATCTCGCCGGAAGGAAGGACGTTGCTCGACGAGGCGCTCAACGGGTCGAGGAGCGCGATCGTGACGTAGGAGGTGCCCAGCGCGCGCACCCGGGCGTTTTCGTCGGCGATCCGTTCTTCTATCCCGGCAAATTCGGATCGGAAGACATAGGAGCCGTCGTTGACGCCGACGCATTCCCCGTCGATCTTGTACACCCCGGAGCCGAACGACCCGCAGATGCGGAGCGCCTGGGTGGTGCCCCATACGCCGCCGGCGACAACGAGGACAACCGTGGCCAGCAGGACGATCCGCTTGCGAAAGCGCCTGTCACGCGCCTTCTTCGTCGTCTCTGCGAACTCGTCTTTCATGTTGGTCACGCGTTTCTCCTTTGCGGGCACCCGGCACGGGAACGGGGGCGCACCTCCCCGGCCCGCACCGTCAGTCCCACCACTCGGCCTCCCGCCGATGCCTGCGCTCGGCCTCCAGGAACACGGCGTGGGGTCCGCCTGGGCAGAGCCGGGAGACCTCGGCGTAGTCGGCGGCGATCTGCCAGTGCAGGTGGCGGCGACGACTGTCGGTGAACGGATTGGTGGCGACCTGCAGTGCGGTGACGAGCCTTCCGACCGCGACGAGTGCGTCGTCCAGTTCCGCCGCCGCCACCAGGGTGCGGACCTCGTCGATCGGTGCCTCCAGGCGACGCTGCTGGTGCGGCGCCTGCACCACGGACAGGAGCAGTTCGGTCCAGGCGGCACTGTCGAGTTCGGCGAGGCGCTCGTGCAGGCGCCGGGTCACCAACCGCAGGTCGCCGTCGGCGAGGGCGTAATGCAGCTCGCCTGCTTCGTCGCTTCGGGTGCGGCAGTGTTGACGGAGCCTGCCGTACACGGTCGGCCAGGTCGGCGTGATGGCGGGATCTCGCTGGGCGAGGCGGCGGCGCAGCAGTCTGCGGAGCAAGGCGGGCCCGGCGGATCCATCCGCGGGCCAGAGGATCGGGTCGAGCACCTCGCCGTAGTCGATCTGGCCTCGGAACAGCATGTCGCCTTGGCCGGCCAGGACGAGTGACTGCTCTCTCTCCCGGGCGGCGGCGCAGGTGACCAGGTCCCGGAAAACCGTGGTGGAGATGTCGCCGAGCAGCTGGCTGAGCATCTGGTCCTCCAGCGTGAACGGGTGCTGGGAGGTCGCGTCTCGCCAGGCCTGGCAGAGGATGGCCTCGGGCTCGATCCATTTCTGGGGATGAGACCGCGCGATGGTGTCCAGGAGCAGCTGGGTGGCTGCCGGGTGGCCCTCGGTGAGGTCGTACACCACCCTCGTCAAGCGCTGGTTGTCAGCCCAGGCCAGGGCCATGTCGGTGACGGCCCTGCCGACCTCGTCCTCGGTGAGGTCGGGCAGCCGGTACTGCAGCCACCAACAGTGCGACCAGTCCGATGTGGACGGGAGCGGTCCTGCGCGGAAGGCGTCCGGTGTGACGAGCGCCTGGTCGATGCCGGGCACGTCGGACAGCAGCGCGCCCCGGCTGGTCACCACGACGGTCATCGGATCGGCGTCGTCCTGCTCGCTCACGGCACGCTGGCGGCGAGCCCGCACCAGCTGGTGCAAGAAGCGGCGAGCGAGCTCGGTGTCGGCGTTGTCGAGCAGGACCGCACAGTTGAGCGCCCGTTCGTCGGCCCGCTTGCCCCGGCTGAACTCGGCTCGCAGGTCGGCGAGGAAGGCGGCCCAGAGCAGTTCGTCGATCCGCCGCCGGTTGCCCTCGTCGTCGGCATCGGTGGCCCAGCGGTTGAGGTCCACCAGCACGTCGATGGAGTCGTGGGGCAGTCCCAGATCCCGGTGGCCGTACCAGTTCTGGAAGGCCCCGAGGACGATCCGCTGACCCGGGGCGAATCTCGTCGCCAGCTTCGTCAGCCACCGGGCGATGACGTCCAACGATCTGGTGGGCGGCACGACGGTCACCCCCACGCTTCTGACCATCGTTTCCAGGACGCTGCCCGCCGCGTCCACCAGGACTTTTCGCACCGTGTCGACGCCACGCTGGCGGTTGAGCGCATCGACGATCTGCCGGCGGGCCTGCGCGTGGTCGGTCAGGTCCAGCTGCAGTTCCATCACCAGCTGGCCGACGATGAACCGTGGGAACCGGAGTGCGCCGTACCCGGGACACTTCCTGCTGAGGTCGAAGGCGAGGGCGGAGAGCACCTGCGTCACGGAGGCGCGGCTGTTGCACTGGAAGTCCAGCCGGGCATACGGGACCCGCTGGTCGAGCAGGTCGGCCAAGGTGGCCAGCAGAGCGGTCTTACCGGCACCCCGGAACCCTTCGATCACCAGGATCGGGAAGCGCTGGCTTCGCAGCGAACCATCGGGTTCTTCTCGCCTCATGAGTTCGCGAATGAGCTCGATAACGCGCTTGTGCCCGTAGACTCGGCTGCTGCCGACCGTCACAACGGCCACACCTCCAGGTGACTGGGATTTCCCCGGCCTTGGAATTCCTGTCGGAGCACGGCCACGCATCGTTACCCGCTGGTTGTTTCCCGTCTTATTTGACCACGTTGACGGTTGACCGATCCGCGTCGCAGCCACATCGGGGCGACCAACCGCGCACTATTCGCTAATTGCGAAAATGAATATTCTCATTCGCTGGTTTCTCGATTGGTCGCGCGGAGATTGTCCACGACAACTCCTGCGTCGTACTGACGGACCGATACGGCGCGGCAGGCAGCCGGCGTAGCTCCGGCCCAGTTGTCCACATCGACCACTGTTATCCACAGGGCGGGTGCGTGGTCCGCGACAGGGGTGTCGCAGCACGCGATGCTGAACCGCGTCGCTCCCTGCGCGATTCCGCATCCACCGGCTCCACTGACCCGACGGAGGCCATCATGCCTGCAATACCAGCAATGCCCGCAATCACCCGCCGCGGCCTTGTCATCCTCGGCGCCGCCCTCGCCACGAGTGCGCTGTGCGCGATCACTCCCGAGCCTGCCGACGCGAAACCCGATCCGGATGCTGCTGTCCGACAGCTCGACGGGTTCACGCTGGGCCACCTGCCCGCGGGACTCGGCCCGATGGTCTCCGACTTCGACTACGAATGGGACGACGTCAGCTTCCGTACCCGGGTGTGGGAGCGGGGACCGGACGCCGACGGTGCCTATCACGTCGATCTGCGCGCCGCCGTGCTGCGCAGCGACCGGCTCACCGATCCGGCGGCGCTGCGCGATTTCCTCGCCGTCTACCTGGAACGCGACCCGCAGCACTGGGCGCTGGAGCACTACGACCGGGCGGCCTACCACGGGTTCGCCGAGCCGGGCCGGGTGTTCTTCCTGGTCGCTCGGGGGGTGGCGGTGCAGGTCGCGACCGGTGAGGGCAGCGACGTCGGTCAGGACGAGCTGATCGCCACGGCCGACGGCATCGAACCGGAAGGGCGCTGAGCAGTGTGGCGGGCCGCTCGGCTAGTCGGTGCGGACGCCGTTGACCGCCTCGGTGCTGGTCGCGTAGCCGGCGACCACCCAGGCGATCGCGTCGGAGTTGCGGTCCAGCGCGGTGCGGTCGATGTTGCGGATGGTGTCGCAGGCCTGGTGGTAGCACGGGTCGTAGGCCACCCCCGCCTTGCCGCCCCACTCCGCCGCCTGCGCGGGTGTCTTGATGTCCTCGGCGCCGGTGAACAGGCCCCCGGACGGGATGCCCGCTTCGATGAACGGCCCGTAGTCCGACCGGCCGTCGAAGTCGGTGCCCTCCACCGGCACGTGGCGCCGTCGGCTGAGGTAGTCGACGAACGCCTGCTCGATCGCCGCGGAGCCGGCCGGGCCGGGGCCCGCGCCGTCGTGGTCGGAGTCGTCGCCGTCGTAGGCGAAGTAGGCCGCGTTCGGCGAGGCGACCATGTCGAAGTTGAGGTAGAGCGCGAGATCCTTCCGCTGCTGTGGGGCCAGCGCGGCCACGTAGGCCTTCGAGCCGAGCAGGCCGGCCTCCTCCGCGCCCCACCAGGCGAAGCGGACCGCGTTGTGCACGTCGGGCCACGCGCCGAGCCGCAGCGCCGTCTCGAGCAGCGCCGCGGTGCCCGAGCCGTTGTCGTTGATGCCCGGCCCCTCCTCGACGCTGTCCAGGTGGGCGCCTGCCATCACCACGTTGTCGGTGCGTCCGGACCGGGTCTGCGCGATCACGTTGTGCACGACGCGGTCCTCATAGTGCACCCGCATGTCCACTGTGGTCAGTGCGCCGCCGGAGCCGAGCAGCGCGTCGCCGTCGGCCTTGCCGATCGCCCCGGTGGGGATCCGCGCCGCGGCCGGGTCGCCGAGCGTGCCTCCGAACGGACCGGGCGCGTTGTTCGCGATCACCGCGGCGATCGCACCGGCATCGGCGGCGACCTGCTGTTTCTGGGTGAACGTGCAGTTTCCGCGGCGGATCAGCGCCACCGCACCCCTGGCCGCCCCGGCGCCGTAGTCGGCGGCCGCGCACCCGTCGCCGGGCACCACGGCCAGTGGCCCGGTCACGCCGCCCGGCGGGGTGCTCGGCGCGAACTCCATCGGGTCGACCGTCACCTGCCTGCCGCCGACGGCCAGCTTCGCCACGTCCACGACCTCGGCCCGGTAGGCGAACTGGGGCGTGGTCACCTGGAAGCCCGCCCGCCGCAGCGCGCCCGCCACGTAGTCGACGCTGGCGTCGAAGCCGGGAGTGCCCGCCGCACGGGTGCCCCGGTGGGCATCGGCGATGTCCTGCAGCGCACGCAGATGCCGGAGCACCCCGTCGGCGCTCACCTCACCGGTCAGCCGGGTGGCCAGTGGCGACGGCGTCCGCTCGGCCGGCGCGGCGTCGGCAGCGGCGCCCGTCCCGGTCAGCACGAGGGCGGCGGAGGCCAGCAGTGCCGCGGTGCGGACCCGTCGCGGGGGGTCCGGCGCGCGGCGAAGACCGGTTCCACGCGGCAACAGTCTGCGCACAGAGGGCTACCTTGGTCGGGGGTTCGAGTGCAGTCAAGATTTGGTACGTGGTGAGTTCGTCCGTCCTCATCGCCGTTTTTGGAAAGCCGGCGATGTGTGCGTGGCCGGCGGCGACAGTCCGAACCTCTCAGCGGACCGATGAGTCACCGAGCCCGACCGAGTCCTACATCACGACGAGCGTCACCCGACGACCGACGAGGAGACGATCAGCGCGATGTCGACCGCCATCGAGGACCCCGCGCAGGGCGGGACGGTCGCCGCCATCGGCCGGAGCCGCTGGCTGGCGCTGCTCGTCCTGTGCCTGGGCGACGTGATGATCGTGCTGGACAGCACGATCGTGAACGTCGCGCTGCCGTCGATCCGCGCGGACCTGGGCTTCACCGAGACGTCGCTGGCCTGGGTGGTCAACGCCTACCTGCTGACCTTCGGGGGATTTTTGCTGCTCGGCGGCCGGCTGGCCGACCTGTTCGGCCACCGTCGCCTGTTCCTGCTCGGGCTCACCGTGTTCACCGCCGCCTCACTGGCCTGCGGGCTGGCCACCTCGCAGACCTTCCTGATCGCCGCGCGCGCCGTGCAGGGCATCGGCGGGGCGGTCGTCGCGGTGGTCGCGCTGTCGCTGGTCATGACGATGTTCACCGAACCCGCGGACCGAGCCAAGGCGATGGGCGTGGTCGGTTTCGTCATGGCAGGCGGCGGGAGCATCGGGGTGCTGCTCGGCGGGATGCTGACCGCCACGCTCGACTGGCACTGGATCTTCCTGGTCAACATTCCGGTCGGCGCCGCGGTCGTCGCCCTCAGCCTGCTGCTGCTCCCCTCCGGCGGCGGGCAGCCGGGCACCCGGCTCGACATCGCAGGCGCGGTCACCGTGACGGCGTCGCTCATGCTCGCCGTCTACGCCATCGCGAACGGCAACCAGGTCGGCTGGGGGTCCGTGCGGACCCTCGGGCTGCTGCTCGCGGCGGTCCTGCTGCTCGGGCTCTTCCTGCGCATCGAGGCGCGGGCACACACGCCGTTGATGCCGCTGGCCCTGTTCCGGCTGAGGAGTGTCACGACCGCCAACGCGATCGGCGTGCTGTGGGCCGCGGCCCTGTTCGCGTGGTTCTTCCTCGCCGCGCTCTATCTGCAGCTCGTGCTCGGCTACCCGCCGCTGTGGGTCGGCCTGGCCTTCCTCCCCGCGAACCTGATCATGGGTGCGTTCTCCCTCGGCCTGTCCGACCGGCTCGTCATGCGCTTCGGCATCCGCCCGCCGCTCACCGCGGGACTGCTGCTGGCCGCCTTCGGTCTCGCCCTGTTCGCCCGTGCCCCGGCGGACGGCAGCTTCGCGGTCGATGTGCTGCCCGCCATGGTGCTGCTCGGGATGGGCGCGGGAATGGCGTTCAACCCGGTGCTGCTCGCCGCCATGAGCGAGGTCGAGCAGAGTGACTCCGGCCTTGCCTCCGGGGTGGTCAACACCTCGTTCCTGATGGGCGGGGCACTCGGGCTCGCCGTCCTCGCCAGCCTCGCCGATGGCCGCACCACCGGCCTGCGCTCCGCGGGGTTCGACCAGATCGCCGCGCTCACCAGCGGCTACCACGTCGCCTTCGTCGTCGGTGCCGGGTTCGCCGTGTTGGCCGCGGTTCTCGGCACCGTGGCCTTGCGCGAGCCGGCCGGGCCCGAGCCGATTTCGTGATGTCAGCGGCCGTCGGCCGGCCACAGCTCCTCGATGCCGTTGTTGAACTGGGCGCCGAGCACCACGGCCAGCCCGATGAAGAACGCCCCGAGCAGCATCGCGATCGGGGTGGCCAGCGCGCCGTAGGTGTACCCGGTGCTGGTGACCCAGGCGATGTAGAGCCGCAGCCCGGTGCTGGACACCAGGAACACCACCACGGCGAGCAGCGCGCCGGGCAGGCCGCGGTGCCACGGCAGCTTGTCGGGTAGCGCGATCTTGTACAGCGTGGCCAGGCCGACGGTCAGCAGCAGGCCGATGACCGGGTAGTAGAGGAGGCCGACCACAGTGGCCAGAGCGGGCCGCGCCGAGTCGTCGACCAGCCCGAGCAGCAGGCCCGGGCCCAGCGCCGCGAGCGGCAGCATGACCACCGATGCCATGAGCGCGGCGACGTAGAGCAGCAGCGCGAAGATCCGCTGCCACACCGGGTTGCGCACGGTGTGCTGCCGGTAGGCCTCGGTGATCGAGTCCACAAGGGACGCGAGTGCGGTCGACCCGGCCCAGAAGGAGAGCACGAAGCCCACCGAGACCAGCGAGCCCTGCCCCTTGGCGAGGATGCCGTTCACGGTCGGCCGGATGATCCGGTCGACCACATCGGTGGTGAACGCCGTGCTGCTGAGCCGCACGATCTCCTGCTCTGCCGCCGCGACGGGCACGGGGCCGAGCCAGCCCGCCACGAACCCGAGGCTGCCGATCAGCCCGAGCAGCAGCGGCGGCATCGACAGCGTCATCCAGAACGCCGCCTGTGCGGCCATGCCCAGCACCCCGTCGTTCCATGCCGTGACGGCGGTGCGCCGGATCAGCCGCATCGGCCCTCGCCGGCCCGGCCCGGTGCCGAGCGCGGCGACCGGGCTCGACGCAGACATCAGTCCACCGTCCGCCGGGCGGCCGCGCCCAGTTCGATCCGTACCGCGGTGGGCAGCGTGGCGACCTCCAGCGCCTCCCGCGCGTGGGAGAGCACGGGCTGGACGCCGAGCCGGGTCGTGGCCGCGACGTCGGCCGTGGAGTCGTCGCTCTGCGCCATCGGGAGCTCCTTGCTGCTCGCGTGTCGTCCGGGTGGCCTGCCGTCCGGTCAGACGAGCCCGGTAGGGCCGCCGTGTCGGTATGTCACCCGAAAGAAGTAGCGGCAGCAGCCGTTCCACCCAGACCGTGCGCTCGCTCACGAGGGCGGCTCCGGCGTCCGGTCGAGGCCCGCGGCCGCGACGAGGTGCGCGGTCAGCGCGTCGGCTCGCTGCTCCCAGAATGCTCGGTGGATGTCGATCCAGTCGCGGCCGCGACCAGCGGCGTCGGGTCCGCGGTCAGGTAGTGGTCGCGGCCCCTGATCTCCCGGCGCACGAGTCCGGCCCGTTCCAGGATCCGCACATGTTTCGAGACCGCGTCGAGCGAGACGGGAAAGCGGCAGCGTCGCCGCTTGCTCAACCACAGGGTTGAATATTGCGTCGAGAGAACAGGAGCTCCATGGCCGTCGACGTGCTCACCGAGATCGACATCGACCGTCCGGCCGACGTCGTCGCCGCTTTCGCGGCCGATCCCGGCAACGCGCCGCAGTGGTACGTGAACATCCGCGAAGTCCGGTGGGAGACGCCGCCTCCGCTCGCGGTGGGTTCCCGGCTCGCCTTCGTCGCCCACTTCCTCGGCCGCCGCCTGGCGTACACCTACGAGATCGTCGAGCTCGTGCCGGGCGAGCGGCTGGTCATGCGCACCGCCCAGGGTCCCTTCCCGATGCAGACCACCTACACCTGGCAGCCCCGCGACGACGGCCGCACCCGCATGACGCTGCGCAACAGCGGCGATCCCAGCGGCTTCGCGAAACTGGGTGCGCCGCTCATGGCCGCCGCGATGCGCCGGCAGAACCAGCAGGATTTGGCGAAGCTCAAGGACCTGCTGGAGCGGCCGCAGCCGTAGCCGGCCGGGCGGGACCCACCGCAACGGCGGGGCCCCGCCCGCCTCGGGACGGTGGCCGTGCCGGGTCAGCGCCGCAGCGTGGTGGCGATGAGCCGGCCGACGACCGCGTAGATGATCGCTGCCAGGCCGTCGGTCACGATCACCCGGAGCGTGGCGTTGGACGGGGTGAAGACATCCCCGAAGCCCAGCACGAACACCTTCGTCGTGTTCGAGACGAAGGAGACGATGCCGCTGCCCTGGTTCGCGCCGAACAGCACGAACACGATGTGCAGCACGAAGCAGAGCGCGATGATCGCGGTGACCACGTGGATGGTGTTGGCGACGATGGTGACAAGGGCCGCGCGGCGATCCCGTTCCCGCTGGTAGGCGACGGGAGACTCGTCGGGCTGCGAGTAGCGCCTGGGCTCGCGACGCGGCGGCGGTTCGTAGGGTTCGTGGGACTGCGGTGGCTCGTAGGGCGGCTCGTAAGACGGGGCCGGTTCCCGGGGCGCGTGGTCGTAGGGCGGCGGTACGGGCGGTTGCTCGTACCGCCTGGTGGGCTGGTCCTGGGGTCGCGGGGGCGGCGCCATCGGACCGGGCCGGTGCGGGTACGCGCCGGGGCCCGGCGGGGGCTGCTGGTACGGACCCGGCATCGGCGGTCCCTGACCACCAGGCCCTGGACCCTGCGGTGCCCGTGGCGGCGGACCCTGCGGGGCGCCGGGGCGCTGGGGGGCCAGTCGAGGATCCGGCGCGCGACCACCGCCAGGCGGTGGTCCGGCCGGGCCTCGGTGTGGGTTGTCGCTCATGGCCCGGCATTGTGACGATCAGGCCCACGGAAAGACAGCCCGGACGAACCACGGGTGGTCGCTCCAGGACGCCGAGATCCTTGAACACGTGCGCGGCCGGCGTCCGCCGACATCGGCGACGAGCGCCCGGTACTCCTCGACGAACAGGCCCGCGACCCGGCTCGTCCACCCTCATACCGCATCTTCACGGCGGCCCGGTCCAGCGCCGTCGAGGTCACCTCCCTCGGCACGGCGGCCGCCGCCGCTGAGCGGATACCGCTGCTCGAAGTTCCCGACCCGCCAGACCAGCCAGGCGCCGCCCCAGGTCAGGAGGAAGAACGCGACGATCGCGTAGCCGAGCAGTTCGAACTGTTCGGACAGGTCGGCATAGGGCGCCAGGCATTCGATCCCGACGTAGTTGACCAGCATCTCCGCCAGATACACGCTGGAGATGAAGGCGGCCGCCGCGACCGTGGCGAACGTGGTGGCGATGTTGTAGTAGAGCTTGCGCGCCGGATGGCGGTACGACCAGCTGTACGCCTTGGACATGAGCAGACCGTCGCCGGTGTCGAAGATGCTCATCCCGGCAGCGAACAACAACGGCAACGACAGCGTGGCGGTGAGCGGGACCGGGCCCGCCTGGGCGGTGCTGGCCGAGAGGGTGAGCAGCGTGACCTCGGAGGCGGTCTCCAGGCCCAGGCCGAACAGGATGCCGAGCGGGTACATGTGCCAGGACGACCTGACCAGCCGGCGCGCCCGCCCGCCCAGCAGGCGGTTGATCAGGCCCCGTCGGGCCATGTGGGACTCGAGATGCCGTTCGTCGAGCCGGCCGCGGCGAAGGTCGCGCCATGCGCGCAGGATCGTGCGGAGCACCAGCGCGTTCAGCACGGCGACCAGGGCCAGGAACGCGGTCGCCGCGATCGCCGACACCACCCCGCCGATCTCGCGGAACTGGTTGGTCTCGTCGGCCGCGGCCGCGCCCGCGACGAGGGCGACGACCACCGCGAGCGCGACGACGACCGAGGAGTGGCCCATGGCGAAGAAGAAGCCGACCCCGACGGGCCTGCGGCCGCGGTAGACCATCAGCCGGGTCGTGTCGTCGATCGCGGCGATGTGGTCCGCGTCGAAGGCGTGCCGTATCCCCAGCGTGTAGGCCAGGATGCCGGCGCCCGCGAAGGCCCCGGCGCCGAGCGGTCCATTGGCGACGGAGATGTAGAGCGACCAGCCGATGATGTGCAGGCCCACGATGACCCCGACGATCAGAGACAACTGCGCGCGCTGGGTGCGGATCCAGCCTGGCCGGCCGGCATCGGAGACGGTGCTCATGCATACCTCGCTCGTGAATGCCGGGCCACCAGGCCCGCGACCACCTGGAGGCTGACCTGCTCGGCGAGGCCGGGATCGGACAGCCGGTGGCTGCAGGTGTGGCGGACCGCCTCGAACGTCGTGCGGTGGCGATCCAACCATTCGCCGTACTCCGCATCGCCGAAACTTCGCGTCGCCGGACTGCGTGTCACCGAATTTCGTGTCACCGAATTTCGTGTCACCGGCTGCGCGACGGCCCGGCGGCGCCGCCGTCCGGCGCGTGCGGGGCGGCGGGGCACCGCCGGGTTAATGTCCTGGACATGTCCGGAGGCCTCGGTCGAGTCGTGCGCGCCGCCGCCTCGGACATCACACCGCTGCGCGAGTCGGCCCCGTTCCGGCGGCTGTTCGCCGGCCAGGCCGTGACGCTGGTCGGTACCCAGGTCACGCAGGTGGCGGTGCCGCTGCAGGTGTACGCGATCACCCGGTCCTCGCTCGACGTCGGCCTGGTCGGGCTCGCCGCGCTGGTGCCGCTGGTGGTGTTCGGGCTGTACGGCGGCTCGATCGCCGACGCGGTGGACCGGCGCAAGCTGGTGCTGGTGACCTCCACCGGGACGATGTTGGTGAGCCTCGCCCTGCTGACGCAGGCGCTGCTGGCGACGAACCGGGTGAGCCTGCTGTTCGGGTGTGTCGCGGTGCAGGCGGCGTTCGCGGCGGTGGACTCGCCGACGCGCCGCGCGATCATCCCGCAGCTGGTGCCCGCCGAGAAGCTGCCCGCGGCCAACACGCTGACCTTCGGCAGCATGCAGCTCGCGGTGATCGCGGGCCCGCTGCTGGCCGGGGTGGCGGTCGGGGCGGGCGGCTTCCAGTGGGCGTACGCGATCGACGTGCTGTCCTTCGTCGGCGCCTTCTACGCCGCGGCGCGGCTGCCGTCGCTGGCGCCGGGAGAGGGCGCGCGGCGTGCCGGGCTGGCGTCGGTGGTGGAGGGGCTGCGCTTCCTCACCACCCGCCCGGTGGTGTTGATGACGTTCGTCGCCGACATCATCGCGATGATCTTCGGGATGCCCCGCGCGCTGTTCCCGGCGCTGGCATACGGGCAGTACGGCGGCGGGCCGGGCACGGCCGGGCTGCTCTACGCCGCGCCCGCGATGGGCGCGGTCGTCGTGACGCTGGTCGGCGGTGCCATCGGCAGGGTGCACCGCCAGGGGCTCGGCGTCGTGGTGTCCATCGTGGTCTGGGGCGTGGCGATCACGCTGTTCGGGCTCAGCTCGACGCTCTGGCTCGGGTTGGTCATGCTCGCCGCGGCCGGCGCGGCGGACACCGTGAGCGCGGTCTACCGGTCGACGATGCTGCAGGTCGCGACGCCGCCCGGGATGCAGGGCAGGCTGCAGGGGGTGTTCATCGTGGTGGTCGCGGGCGGGCCCCGGCTCGGCGATCTGGAGTCGGGTGCGGTGGCGGCCGCGGCGACGCCCCGGTTCGCGGTGGTCTCGGGCGGGCTGGCCTGCGTCGTCGGCATCGTCCTGCTCGGCCTGCTGGTGCCCGCCTTCCTGCGCTACGACGGGAGGACCGCGGTCGCCGCGAGAACCGCCCTCGATGCCGCGCCGGATTCCGGCGAGCAGGCCCGATCCGGAGATCGTCGCGGCTGAGCCGGTCGTCGCCGCAATTGCGAAAATAACCCTGCGGCTGCCCGTTCGAGCAGAAACATGTGCACCAATGGACATTCGAAAATGTAGTTCATCCGGTGTCGCGCGGCAGTAATTTGCGTATTTCAGCCGCTTCTCTTCGTTTCGTCGTAATCGGCCGGGCAAAGGCGAGGCCAACCACCGACGGCGATGCGGCGCCACTTGGGCGAGGAGGCCCCGATGAAGGTCATCAGCAGGCGCGCGGTCGCAGTGCTCGGCGCATTCCTGTTCAGCGTCACCGTGGTGGGCGCGGGTGTCATGCCTGCTCAGGCGGCGGCACCGGCGCCGGGACCCATGCTGGTCGGCATCCGCTCCGCGACGCATCCGACCTATGACAGGATCGTGCTCGACTTCGTGGGCGGCCGTCCGGGAATCCAGAGCCAACGTTTCGTCGACGAACTGCGCAGCGACCCTTCCGACCAGATCGAATGGCTCACCGGCTGTACTTTCGCCGAGGTGGTGATGACCCCGGCGTACGCACACGACAGCGATGGCCACCCCAGCCTGCCGGGCCCGCAGAAGTTCCGCACCCGCAACCTCAGCAACGTCATGGCGGTGGCCATCACGGGTGATTTCGAGGGCTACGTGACATTCGGTATCGGGATGCGCAAGCAGACCTGGATGAACGTCTCCACGCTGACCAGCCCGGACCGCGTGGTCATCGACGTCGGTCGCTAGCGCTGCCGGGTCGCCTCATATCGCGTGGCGACCCCGCAGAAGCCCAGCGCCGCATACCGGTCGCGCTGGTCGTCGTCCGCGGCGGACACGAAGACCACGTCACAGCCGATGGCCTGGGCGTGCGCGACACAGTGCCGCGCCAGCGGGGCGGTCAGGTCCGGCTGCCGGGCCGGGCCGGTGGGCACCGGCCGGATCGCCGCGGTGGCGCCGTCGACGTGCAGCCGCGCCGCGGCGATCGGCTCCCGCTGAGCGTCGAGCAGGGCGAGGTGCACGACGCGCAGCACCGCGTCCGCGAGCGACTCGTCGCCGGCGACCGGCACCACGTCGCGGGAGCACGTCGCCGGTGCCGCGGGATTCCACGCCATCAGGTGCCGCGCCGCCACCGCCCATCCCAGGCCGTCGAGCGCACCGGCGGTGGCGTGGTCGTCGAGCACGACCCGCTGGTGGGCGGTGGCGCCGAGGACCGTGCCGGTCTCGGCGGCCACCGTGGCGGCGTCGCACGGCCCGCTGAGCCACACGGTGTTGTACTCCTCGGATGCCGGGAATCTCGGGTCCAGCAGTGCCACGCCACCCGTCACCGGCCGCACGTCGGCGGCGCACCGCTGCGCCAGCGCGCGGTCGAACAGATGCACCCGCGCCGTGGCGTCGTCGGGTGCCGGTGGGGCTGCGGGATCGGTGAACCGCCCGTCTGGGCCGGGCGGGTAGGGCAGGACCGCCACGACGGAGCCGACCGGCACCGGGCCGTAGTGGTGCGGGAAGACCACGCCGGGCGAACTGCCGTCGACGGCGGGCTCGTAGCGGAGCTCGTGCGGCAGTCGGGCCGGGTCGACCACGAGTGCGACCAGGTCGGTACGACCCGCGTAGATCGCGTTGGCCGGGATCTTGACCTGGCCCGGCGTGGACAGGTGGACGAAGCCTTCGCGCAGCAGCGATGGCGGTGCCACCGAGCCCGCGGCCAGCGCCAGTCGCCACGTCGCCGGAGCACAGAGGTGGAGCAGCACCGCGGATTCCATGAACGACATCCTGCGACACCTGCCACGCTGACGATCTCCGCACTCGACATCGCCGGACGAAGGTGAGGACGACAGCGATGGCCCGTATCACCGACCGCAGCACACCCGCCGCACCGCTCGTCGACATCCGGTTCATCTCGCACGGGACCCTGGACTCGGTCGACCTGCAGGAGTCACGCCGGTTCTACGAGGAGGTCTTCGGTTTCGAGGTGATCCAGCTGAGCAAGGTGTCGATGCTGGTGCGCAAGGGCGGAGACCACACCTACGTCGTGGTGGAGACCGGGAACCCGGATCACAAGATGGGCCTGATGAACCACAACGG
>DASXOL010000266.1:0-14047 GCA_036494295.1 Pseudonocardiaceae bacterium | reverse complement strand
GGTGTCCGGTATGCCCGGCATCGCCAGTTGCAGCAGCACCGCGGACAGCGAGTTCGACCGTCCCGGCGGGGTGATCCGCGCCGCGAACTCGGCGATCGCGCCGCACAGCGCCGGATCCTCCAGCGCGGTATCGGCCAGCGTGTGCATGGCCGTCTCGAACGCCTCGTCCGGGTCGGTCCAGGTGGTCCGGGTGCGTGCCTCCCGGATCGCCTTCTCCAGGTAGCCGTGCAGCCGGTCGGGCGGCAGCGGCCACGCCCCGACCAGCGTCTGCCAGAGCAGGTGACCCAGCGCCGGGTCGGGCACCGTCGCTCCCGCCACCTCCGCCAGCTCGGTGAACTCTCCGACCGTGCGGGCCCACGCCTGCGGCAGCTCGGCCAGCACGGCCAGCCGGGCCCGCACATCGGCGGAACGTTTCGTGTCGTGGGTGGACAGCGTCGTCATGCCCTGCGGGGCGTTGTGCTCGCGGCGCGCGGCCGCGGCGTGGAACGCAGCCAGGTCGTCCCCGAAATGCGCGGGATCGCCGCCGACCTCGTTGAGCGCCACGAACCGGGTCCAGCGGTAGTAGGCGGTGTCCTCCACCCCCTTGGCCATCACCGCGCCCGAGGTCTGCTGGAAGCGGATGGCCAGCTCGTCGTCGGGATCCCGCAGCCGGGGCGAGAGCGCGCGCAGCGTCGCGGCCAGCTCGGGACGATCCGAGCCGGCCGCCGCCAGCGCGGCGTCCAGGTACTGCTCGCCGTGCGCGGGCAGGTAGGAGCGGTACACCGGGAACCAGGCGATCAGCTCGGCGAGCCCGTCGGTCGCGTCGGGGATCTCGGCGGCCAGCGCGGCCAGCCGGCGCAGCTCCGCGCCGAGCATGCCGGTGACGACGTCGAGCTTGCAGTCGTGCACCAGCCGCGGCCAGTCCGTGCGCACCCCGGTGAGCTCGGTGTCCAGCGCGGTGAACGCCGCCTCGCCCGCCGGGTCGACCAGCACCCGGTCGATCTCGGCGAGCGCGTCGTACCCGGTGGTGCCCTCGACCGGCCACGCCGCGGGCAGCTCCTCGTCGCCTTCGAGGACCTTCTCCACCACGATCCAGGTGTCCGGGGCGTGCTCGCGCAGCCGTTGCGCATAGCCGGTGGGGTCGCGCAGCCCGTCGGGATGGTCGGCGCGCAGCCCGTCCACGTCGCCTTCGGCGACCCAGCGCAGCACCTCGCCGTGCGTCGCCTCGAACACCTCCGGATCCTCGACGCGCACCGCGGCCAGCTCGTTGACCGCGAAGAACCGCCGGTAGCCGACGTCGGAGCGCCAGGAAACCAGCCGGTAGTGCTGCGCCTGGTGCACCTGCTGCGGGGTGCCCGCCCCGGCGGTTCCCGGCGCCAGCGGAAAGGCGTGCTCGTGGTAGCGCAGCAGGTCGCCGTCCACCCGCAGGTCGTCGAGCGCGTCGGGGGTGTCGGCCAGCACCGGCAGGTGAAGCGGCCAGCCGGCCACGTCGAACCACGCCGCGTAGGCCGAGTCCTTGCCGTGGCGCAGCAGGTCCCACCACGCCTTGTTGGCCTGCGGCTGCCCGACGCCGACGTGGTTGGGGACGATGTCGACCACCAGCGCCAGGCCGTGCTCGCGGGCCGCCACCACCAGCTCCTGCCTGCCCTGTTCGCCGCCGAGCGCGGTCGAGACCCGCGCCGGGTCCGCGACGTCGTAGCCGTGGGTGGAGCCCGGCATGGCCGCCAGCAGCGGCGACGCGTAGAGCGCGCCCACGCCCAGCGATGCCAGGTACGGCGTCAGCGCGGCCGCGTCGGCGAAACTCAGGTGGGGCCCGAACTGCAGGCGGTAGGTCGACGCGGGCGGCCTCACGCCGTGCGCTCCAGGACGACCAGGGACCGTGCCGTCACGGTGATCTGGTCCTTGCCCGCCGTGGTGGGACCCGCGGTGCCCGGGGGCTCCCCGGTCGCGGTGTCCAGCACCACGGTCCACTCCTCTCCGTAGCCGTTGCCGGGCAGCTGCACGTCGATGTCCTCGTGGTGGGCGTTGAAGCACAGGAGGAAGGAGCTGTCGGTCACCCGCTGGCCGCGCGGGTCCAGGTCGGGAATGCCCTCGCCGTTGAGGAAGACGGTGAGGCACCGGCCGAAGTCGACCTCCCAGTCCTCGTGGGTCATCTCCTCGCCGGAGGGGGTGAACCAGGCGATGTCGCGCAGCTCCTCGCCGCGCCGGATCGGGCGGCCCGCGAAGAACCGGCGGCGGCGCAGCACCGGATGCTCGTGGCGCAGCTTGATGAGCCCGGCGGTGAACGCGACCAGATCCTGCTCCACCGCGGACCAGTCCACCCAGGACAGCTCGTTGTCCTGGCAGTAGACGTTGTTGTTGCCCTGCTGGCTGCGGCCCAGCTCGTCGCCGTGCAGCAGCATCGGGGTGCCCTGGGCGAGGAACAGGGTGGCCAGCAGGTTGCGCCGCTGCCTGGCGCGCAGTGCGAGCACCCCGGGATCGTCGGTGGGCCCTTCGACGCCGCAGTTCCAGGACCGGTTGTCGTCCGCGCCGTCCTGGCCGCCCTCCCCGTTGGCCTCGTTGTGCTTGTCGTTGTAGGACACCAGGTCGGTGAGCGTGAAGCCGTCGTGCGCGGTCACGAAGTTGATCGAGGCGAAGGGCCTGCGGCCGTCGTCCTGGTAGAGGTCCGACGAGCCGGTGAGCCGGGAGGCGAACTCGCCCAGCGTGCCGGGCTCGCCGCGCCAGAAGTCGCGCACCGTGTCCCGGTACTTGCCGTTCCACTCCGTCCACAGCGGCGGGAAGTTGCCCACCTGGTAGCCGCCGGGGCCGACGTCCCACGGCTCGGCGATCAGCTTGGCCTGGCTGATCACCGGGTCCTGCTGCACCAGGTCGAAGAACGTGGATAGGCGATCCACGTCGTAGAACTCCCTGGCCAGGGTGGATGCCAGGTCGAAGCGGAAGCCGTCGACGTGCATCTCGGTGACCCAGTACCGCAGCGAGTCCATGATCAGCTGCAGGGTGTGCGGGTTGCGCACGTTGAGCGAGTTGCCGGTGCCGGTGTAGTCCATGTAGTAGCGCTGGTCGTCGTCGACCAGCCGGTAGTACGC
Source organism: Pseudonocardiaceae bacterium (assembly GCA_036494295.1). Classification (GTDB taxonomy): domain Bacteria; phylum Actinomycetota; class Actinomycetes; order Mycobacteriales; family Pseudonocardiaceae. The sequence continues at coordinate 10,982 of DASXOL010000266.1, read as the reverse complement.
CGCGTTGTCGACGCCCCGCATGGACAGCGTCGGGCCCATGTGGTTGCCCTCGGCGGTGTGGTTGTAGACCACGTCGAGGATCACCTCGATACCGGCCAGGTGCAGCTCGCGCACCATCGCCTTGAACTGCGCGACCACCTCGTGCGCGCGCAGCCCGGTGGTGCCGCGCGCGGCGTAGCCGTTGTGCGGTGCGAGGAACGCGACGGTGTTGTAGCCCCAGTAGTTGCGCAGCCCGCGCTCGGCGAGGTGGTGGTCGTTGACGAACTGGTGGACCGGCATCAGCTCCACCGCGGTGACGCCCAGCGAGGTCAGGTGGTCGATCATCACCGGGTGGGCGAGGCCGGCGTAGGTGCCGCGCATCTCCGCGGGAATGTCCGGGTGCGCGATGGTGAGCCCGCGGACGTGGGCCTCGTAGATCACCGTCTCGTTGTACGGCGTGCGCGGGTGGCGGTCCTCGGCCCAGTCGAAGTCCGGGTTGATCACCACCGACTTGGGCACGTGCGGGGCGGAGTCGGTGTCGTTGCGCTCCTCGGGATCGTCGAAGTGGTACCCGAACAGCGACTCGTCCCAGTCCACCGCGGTGCTCTGCGCTGTTTCCGACGCCGCCTCGGCGGAGCCGGAGGGCGCCGCGTTGGACAGCGCCTTCGCGTACGGGTCGATGAGCAGCTTGGCGGGGTTGCAGCGCTGGCCGCTCGCCGGGTCGTACGGGCCGTCGATCCGGTAGCCGTAGTGCTGGCCGGGGCCGACGCCGGGCAGATAGCCGTGCCAGACGAACCCGTCGACCTCCGGCAGCCGGACGCGGGTTTCGGTGGCATCCGGGGCGTCGCTGTCGAACAGGCAGAGCTCCACCTTCGCGGCTGCTTCGGAGAAGATCGCGAAATTGGTGCCTGCGCCGTCGTAGGTCGCACCCAGTGGGTAGGCGGTGCCCGGCCACGGCTGGGGGGCGGTCAATGGGTCTCCTTCGGGCAGGAACGGGGGATGGCCGCGCTCGGGGACGCGAACCACGCTAGTCGAGCCCGCCGCGAGCCGTGGCTCCGACGCCGCGGCGGGCGCGGATCGTCACCGGATGAACCCTCGTGGGGGGTATGTTCGCGTACACCGCCGGGCCGTCGAAACCGGCGTCGCCGCATATCCGGAAACCGTCGCCACTACCTGATGCGGCGCGCACGGCACATCATCCGGTAGGGGGATGACAGAATTCTGACATAAGAGGATTCTTTCCCACGCGCCGGTAACGGCCGGATAATTGGCGCATAGACGAAAATACGAGCCGGGGGGCCGCCGGAGCAGCGCGGCGACACCGCTGTGCGGGGAGATTCGTTGTAGCGAAATCAGGGGATTGTCTCGCGGACACGCTGTTTCCGGTGAGCCCGCCATTCTCCGATGTCAGCGCGCCTCTTTCCACGCACCATTGCGTGTCGCCCGATCGTGTTGCGAGCGGAAGTCCCGACCGGACTTGAGGGGTGAGTAGGCAGTGACGACCAAAGGACCCGACGACGTCATCGCGGTCAACGACCGTGGCGTCACCGTCCGCCGTTCCCACCGGCGCGGGTTCGGGCCCGCCGAGGAATGGACCAGCGGCCCGTTCTTCGGCAGCCACGGGACCTTCTTCGCCGACGTCACCGGCGACGGCCGGGCGGACGCCATCGCGGTGGGCGCCGACCGGGTGCGGGTCCGCCGTTCCACGGGCAGCGGATTCGGCGCTGTCGAGAACTGGACCGAAGGCCCGTTCTTCGGCACGCAGGGCACCTTCTTCGCCGACCTGACCGGCGACGGCCGCGCCGACGCCATCGCGGTCAGCGAGGACACCGTGGTGGTCCGCCGGTCCAACGGCATCGTCTTCGGGGGCCGGGAGGACTGGACGCACGGCCGTTTCCTCGGCACCAGGGGGACGTTCTTCGCGGACCTGACCGGCGACGGGCGGGCGGACGCGATCGCGGTGCACGACCCGACCGTCCTGGTCCGCCGCTCCACCGGGCGGAACTTCCGGATGGCCGAGGACTGGACCTTCGGACCCTGTTTCGGCGAGCGCGCGACGCACTTCGTCGACGTCACCGGGGACGGCAGGGCCGACGCGGTGATGGTCAACAGCGGCGGGATCCTGGTGCGCCGCTCCATCGGGAGCGTGCTCGGCCCCGAGGAGAACTGGACCCGCGGCCCGTTCTCCGCGGACCGGAGCATCCACTTCGCCGACGTGACCGGCGAGGGCCGCGCCGACGCCATCCTGGTGAGCGACCAGAAGATCAGCGTGCGCCGGTCGACCGGAAGCGGTTTCGGGCCGGAGGAGGACTGGACCAGCAGTCCGTTCCTCGGCGGCCGGGGGATCTTCTTCGCGGACGTCACCGGCGGAACCTGACCACGCCGCGGTGGTCGTAGGCTTTCTGGCATGGCTCATCTCGAGGCACTGCTCAACGAACGGCTCGGCCGGGCCTTCGCGGCGGTCGCCGGCGCTGACGCGGACCCGATGGTCCGCCGCTCCCAGCACGCCGACTTCCAGGCCGACGGGGCGCTCGCGGCGGCGCGCACGGTGCGCGCCAACCCGCGCGAGGTCGCCACCCGCATCGTGGAGCAGGCCGAACTCGATGACCTGTGCGCCTCGGTGGAGATCTCCGGTCCCGGCTTCATCAACCTGACCCTGCGCGAGGAGACGCTGACCAGGCTGGTCGCCGAGGCGGCGGACAGCGAACTGCTGGGCGTCACGCCGCCGTCACCGGAGACCGTGATCGTCGACTACTCCGCGCCGAACGTGGCGAAGGAGATGCACGTCGGGCACCTGCGCTCGACCATCATCGGCGACGCCGCGGTGCGGCTGCTGGCGTGGTTCGGGCACACCGTGATCCGGCAGAACCACGTCGGCGACTGGGGCACCCCGTTCGGCATGCTCATCGAGCACCTGCTCGACCTCGGCGAGGACGAGGCCGCGCACGAGCTCTCCATCGGCGACCTGAACGGCTTCTACCGGGCGGCCCGGCTGAAGTTCGACGCCAGCGAGGAGTTCAAGACCCGCTCGCGGCGCCGGGTGGTGGCCCTGCAGAGCGGCGACCCCGACACCATGCGGCTCTGGCAGCTGCTGATCGGCGAGTCGCAGAAGTACTTCATGACCGTCTACGACCAGCTCGGCGTGCGGCTCACCGCGGCCGACTTCGCCGGTGAGAGCGCGTACAACGACGAGCTCGCCTCGGTGGTCGCCGAGCTGGAGAGCCTCGGCCTGGCCAGGGAGAGCGACGGCGCGCTGTGCGTGTTCCCGGAGGGGTTCACCGGCCGCGAGGGCGACCCGCTGCCGCTGATCGTGCGCAAGACCGACGGCGGCTTCGGCTACGCGTCCACCGATCTGGCGGCGATCCGCTACCGGCTGCGCAAGCTCGGTGCCACCCGGCTGCTCTACGTCGTCGGCTCCCCGCAGCACCAGCACCTGGAAATGGTGTTCCAGACCGCGCGCGAGGCGGGCTGGCTGACCGCTCCGGCCCGCGCCGAGCACGTCGGCCACGGCTCGGTGCTCGGCGCGGACGGCAAGATGCTCCGCAGCCGGGCAGGCGAGGCGGTCCGGCTCAGCGACCTGCTCACCGAGGCGGTCACCAGGGCCACCACCGCGGTCGCCGAGAAGAACCCGTCGCTCGACGAGGACACCGCGGGTGCCGTGGCCCGCGCGGTCGGCATCGGCGCGGTGAAGTACGCCGACCTGTCCACCGACCGCAACAAGGACTACGTCCTGGACTACGACCGGATGCTGTCCTTCGACGGCAACACCGGCCCGTACCTGCAGTACGCGCACGCCCGGATCCAGTCCATCTTCCGCAGGGCGGGGATCCCGGTGCCCGGCTCGGCGGAGCGGGTGCGGCTCACCGAACCGGCCGAGCGCGCTCTCGCCCTCGCCCTGCTGGAGTTCCCCGGCGTGCTCGGCGAGGTCGAGCAGAGCCTGCTGTTCCACCGGCTGGCGACCTACCTGTTCGACCTAGCCACCGCGTTCACCGGGTTCTACGAGCGGTGCCCGGTGCTCAAGGCCGACGAGCCGGTACGGGAGAGCCGCCTGCAGCTCTGCGCGCTGACCGCCCGGGTGCTGGCCACCGGACTCGGCCTGCTCGGCATCGACGCGCCGGACCGGCTCTGAGCGCTCAGCGTGACACCAGGTCGGCGACCGTGGCGCGGACCTGCGCCTCGTCGGCGCGCCGGGCGACGAGCGGGCGGCAGCGGTTGAGCAGCCGGGGTGAGTGGAAGGCCAGCGCCGCGACGAGCCTGCCCTCGTTGAAGTAGCCCGCCACGGTGCCCTTGATCTGGCCGGGGTCGTGCAGCACCTCGACCCGGTCGGCCACGTCGGCGCGCCCGACCAGCTGCAGCTTCAGCCCGTACTGGTCGGACCAGAAGTACGGCACCTCGTCGGCGGACCTGGTGATCTGGGCGCCGGTGATCCGCTGCGCCACGACCACGGCCTGCTGGGTGGCCGAGGTCCAGTGCTCGATTCGGGGCCGGTCCCCGTAGACCGGGTGCGGCCAGGCGGCGATGTCGCCCACCGCGTACACGTTGCCGGTGCCCTCGACGAGCCCGGTCGCGTCGCAGGCCAGCCCGTTGCCCGCGGGCACGCCCAGTCCGGCCAGCCAGCCGGTGTCCAGCGCGGTCCCGATGCCGACCACGCCGCAGTCGGCGCGCACCACGGTCCCGTCGGCCAGCCGGGCCGCGACGCCGTGGCCGTTGCCCGCCTCGGCGGTGAGGAACTCGCGCAGCGCCACGCCGCAGCGCAGCGTCACCCCGTTGTCGGTCTGCAGCCGGGCGCACACCTCGCCCATCTGCTCGCCGAGGACGCGGGCGAACGGCTCGGGCAGCGCCTCCAGCATGGTCACCTCGAGGCCGCCTGCGCGCGCGGTCGCCGCCACCTCGGCGCCGATGAAGCCCGCGCCGACCACGAGCAGCGAGCGGGCGCGGGACATCGACGCGCGCAGCGCGCGGCAGTCGTCCAGGGTGCGCAGCACGTGCAGATCCGGGTGGTCGGGCTGGCCGGGCAGGCGCCTGGCCCGCACCCCGGTGGCCACCACCAGCGCGTCGTAGGCCAGTCGGGTGCCGTCGGCGAGCTGCACGGACGCGCCGTCCACATCGACCGCGCCGTTGCCCAGGTGCAGCGCCAGGTCCAGCTCGGCGAGCGCACCCCGGTACAGCGCGGTCCGATCCTCGGTCCACTTGCCGGCGAGGACCTCTTTGGACAGCGGCGGCCGGTCGTACGGTTCGTGCGGCTCGTCGCCGACCAGGCTGATCCGGCCGGTGAACCCGGCGGTGCGCAACGACTCCGCGGTGCGCAGGCCGCCCAGGCCCGCGCCGACGACCACGACATGCTCCGGTCCGCTCATCTCACTCCTCGTCAGCCCTCGCCCCGCAGTTCGTTGCGCAGCCGCGCCAGCGTGCGGGACAGCAACCGCGACACGTGCATCTGGGACAGCCCGATGTGCTGCGCGATCTGGCTCTGTGTCATACCAGCGAAGAAGCGGAGCTTGAGGATGGTGCGTTCGCGTTCGTCCAGCTGCTCCAGCAGCGGGGCCAGCGTGGTGCGGAACTCCACCCGTTCCAGCTCGGCGTCGGCCTCCCCGACGATGTCCTCCAGCGCGATCCCCGTGGTGCTGGCGTCGAGCAGGCCGTCCAGCGAGCTGCTGCGGTAGGCGTTCGCCGCCTCCAGACCCTCCAGGACCTGCTCCCGCGGCAGGCCGAGGTGCTCGGCGAGCTCGGTGGCCGTGGGTGCCCTGCCGTGCCGCTGCGACAGCTCCGAGATGGCCGCCCCGATCGCCACGTGCAGGTCCTTGAGCCTGCGCGGCACCCGGACCGCCCACGCGTGGTCCCGGAAATGCCTGCGCACCTCCCCGGTGATGGTGGGGATGGCGAAGGACAGGAAGTCGCTGCCCCGGCCGGGCTCGAAGCGGTCCACGGCGTGGATGAGCCCGACGGTCGCCACCTGTTCCAGGTCGTCCTGCGGCTCGCCGCGATGGGCGAAGCGACGCGCGATGTTGTGCGCCAGCGGCAGGTGTGCGGCCACCAGCCGGTCCCGCAGCTCCGCGTGCGCAGCGTCGCCGGGACTCAGCTCGGCCATCTCGGCGAACAGCGGGGCGAGCTGCGCGTAGCCGCTGTCCTCTTTCACAGCCCGCGTTTCTCGCCCTTCGACGGGGGTCAATGACCCTCCGTCAGCGCACTGTCGACAACGTCGTCGTGCAGTGCGGAGCGGCGCTTGCACAGCGAGATGCCCAGCTGCGGAGGATCCGCGCCGGAGTCCCCGGTCACGTGCACCTCGTCGACCAGCGTGGTGAGCACCCGCCAGCCGAACGAGTCCTGTCGCAGCCGCGCACCGTCGCGGGCGGGTACCGACGCGGTCACCACCATCCGCTCGTCGTCGAGGGTGAACACGCACGTCAGGGATGCGTCCGGGGTGGCGGCGGCGACCAGTTCGGAGGCTGCTTCGTCGACGGCCAGGCGCAGGTCGGCAACGGTGTCGAGGTCGAAATCCGCCCGGGCGGCGAGGTCGGCGGCCACCAGGCGCAGCGGCGGAAGCTCGGTCGGATGGGCGCTGATCTGGACCACGACCTTCCGCTGGCCCTGTTGTGCACCATCTCCGGGCGCGCCGGTGGCAGAATGCTCACCGGATCTCACTACTGCCACGATGATGGCTCCTCTCGGCACGACCACGTCGAAACGATCCTCCCGCGCCGGTGTTCCGGACGCATCATTGGTGCCCGGATGCGGCCGTCCGAGTTGCGCCACACCGCGACTCGCGGTTGCCTGCACTGGTACCGGTAGTTCGTGGACCCGATCGGATGAGGAGTTCAGCGAAGCGGTCGTCGGTGTGACCGACTCAGGCAACGGGCTCGATGCCCCGGACGGGAGGCCCCCCACATGGCCGGGAGGCCCTGGCTCAGCTTCGGCGTCAACGCCGATCCCGCCGTGCTGCGCGTCGAGATCAGCGCCCATGCCGAGGAGCTGGTGCCGCTGCGCCGCACACTGCGGGCCTGGCTGGAATCCGCCGGTGCCGCCGAGGAAGACGTGGTCGCGATGCAGATCGCCGCTGCCGAGGCCGCCGCGAACGCCGTCGAGCACGCCTACCACGAGTGCGGCCCGGGCGCCGTGTGGTTGACCGCGACGATGGAGCCGGGCTCCGTGGTCCGCGTGGAGATCGGCGACGGCGGCCACTGGCGCCCGCAGCGGCATCTGGACGCCGGCCGCGGCCGGGGCATGGTGCTGATGCGGGAATGCGTCGACGAGGTGGACCTTGCCCGCTCCGCGGAAGGCACCACGGTGGTGCTGCGCCTGAGGCTGAACAGCGGGCTGCGCAGCGGGTCCGGTTAGCTGTCGATGGGCTCCGCGGACACCTCGAACAGCTCGATCAGCCCGGTGGCGATGAGCGGGCGCAGCACCGCACGCGAGGTCGTCACCAGCTGCAGGCGCACGTCCCGCCGCTGCGCCGCGGTGCGCAGCTCGACCAGCACGGCCAGCCCGGACGAGCCGAGGAAGCTCACCTGCCGCATGTCCAGCACCATGCGCCGCGCCGCCTGGTCGAGACCCGGTACCTGGTCGAGCACTGTCATCACGCGGTCGTGCAGCAGTGGAGCTGTCACCAGGTCGACCTCGCCCGCGAGCTCCACCGTGGTCCCGTCGACACCGGTGCGGACCTCGATGGTCAGCAGGTCCTGGGGATGTCCCACGGTCGAGGCGCGCTGGTCAGGGTGGTCATCGCCGAAGTCCGGAGCGGCGTACGGATCGGTGGTTGTGCGGGTCATGGCAGCTCCCTCGTGCCGAACTCGCAGCAGCCAGGCACAGCGGACGGGTGCGGCCGCTTGTTGCCGGACTGCGCCATCGGCGCTTGGCGTCGGGACGGGCGTCACCCTCCCGACGAGTGCGGCTGCGTGCTCAACCGCCGACGAACGCCCCGTGAGGTGTCCGTCACGACCTCACTCTACCCACGGAACGGGCTGGTTCGGATACCTCCGATCCGGCTGATGCAGACCTGATGCAGACCGTGCGCAGACGTTGACTCCGACCCGACCGGATGCCGCGGGCCGAACGGCCCATCGCGGTTTCGGGTGTCAGCTGGCCAGCGGCTCGCGCTCCCCGACCCAGAGTTCGCGGCGCTCCTCCTCGGTCATGCCGCCCCAGACGCCGTAGGGCTCCCTGGAGGCCAGTGCATGCCTGCGGCAGTCCTCGAGCACCGGGCAGCGCAGGCAGATCGCCTTCGCCTTGGCCGCGCGGCGAGCTCGCGCGGATCCGCGCTCCCCGTCGGGATGGAAGAAGACGCTGCTGTTCAGCCCTTGGCAGGACCCCTCGAGTTGCCACTCCCACTCATGTGCAACAGGCTTGGGGAGGCGTCGGGTGTCAGTCATCTCCTGCTCCGTCCTCGCTGTCGGTCCATCCCCGACGGGACCGAATGCCGGACGGATACCCCCCGAATGCAGACTGCAAACCTGAACGGGGGACCCAGAGTTGCGCAGTTTTCCGAGCGGACGAGCCACCAGGGAGAGATCGAACCATGCCGCATGACGTCATCGACGCGATCCTGAGCGACCACCGGAAGTTCGAGGACCTGTTCCGCAAGCTGCGCGACCGCACCCAGGACCGCGCCTCCTGGCTGCGGGAGCTCTCCGACCTGCTGGTCGCGCATGCCGAGGCCGAGGAAGCCGAGGTCTATCCGGCGCTGCGCCGGTTCCGCAAGGTGGACGACGAGGAGGTCGACCACGGCGCCGAGGAGCACGCCGAAGGTCACCAGGCGCTGTTGGCGCTGCTGGAGACCGACCCGGAGTCCGACGAGTGGGACGAGAAGCTGGAGCAGCTCGTCGAGACCGTCAACCATCACCTGGACGAGGAGGAGCGCACCATCCTCAACGACGCCAGGGAGGCGGTCTCCGACGAGCGACGCGCCGAGCTGGGCGAGGCGTTCCTCGCGGCGCGGCGCGACCGGCTGGCCGAGGGCCGCGGCTCGGTCGAGAACGTGCGCGCCCTCGTCGAGGGGACCAAGGACCGGGTGGACTGATCCGCGACCACGCCGACCTGCCTCGTTTGGGTGTGAGTGACCGCACGGCGTGGTGATGTCCGGTTGCCGATCATCGTGCGGCATACTGTCCGGGAGGTCGGTACCGAACCGGTGCCGCCGAGGTCGAGTGCGAAACGCCGATTTACGGCGTATGGGCTTCTCCGCATGTGGGACTGCGGGTGGCGCGCATCAGCGGCCAACCACCCCACTTGAGGAGAGGACACTTCTGCGTGCCTTCGCAGCAGCCAACCACCACCCGGTCCGGTAACCGGCCGCGCCGCAGGCGCCCGGCCAACCCGGCCAACGGCGTCCGTTCGGCCAACGGTGTTCATGCCAGGGCCGCGGGCGCCACACCGATCCCGGACAGCACCCCGGTCGACTGGTCGGCGCGCGACGCCGCCACGGCGCCGTGCAGTTTCCGCGAGCTCGGCGTCGCCGAGAAACTGGACGCGGTGCTCGCGCAGCGCGGGGTCACCGAGCCGTTCCCGATCCAGGCCGCGACGCTGCCCGACGCGCTCGCCGGCCGGGACGTGCTGGGCCGCGGGCGGACCGGCAGCGGCAAGACGCTGGCCTTCGCCATCCCGACGGTCAGCACGCTGGCCGACTCGGGACTGCGGCGTCTCCCGGGCCGGCCCCGCGCGCTGGTCCTGGTGCCCACCCGTGAGCTGGCCAACCAGGTCGCGGACACCATCGCGCCACTTGCCGCCACGCTCGGCCAGCGGATCACCACCGTGTACGGCGGCGTCGGCCAGGGCCGTCAGGTCTCCGCGCTGCGCGGCGGCATCGACGTCCTCATCGCCTGCCCGGGCCGGCTGGAGGACCTGATCGGCCAGGGCCACCTGGATCTGGACGCGGTGGAGATCACCGTGCTCGACGAGGCCGACCACATGGCCGACCTCGGCTTCCTGCCCGCGGTGCGCAGGCTCCTGGACCGCACCCCGGAAGGCACCCAGCGGCTGCTGTTCTCCGCCACCCTGGACGGCGACGTGGACAAGCTGGTGCGCCGGTACCTGACCAACCCGGTGGTGCACTCGGTGGACCCGCCGGTGGCGCCGGTCTCGAGCATGGAGCACCACGTCTTCACCATCGACCACGCGGACAAGGCGGCCGTGGTGCGCGAACTGGCCTCCGGGCAGCGGCGCAGCCTGCTGTTCACCCGCACCAAGCACGCCGCGAAGAAGCTCGCCCGCCAGCTCACCATGGCCGGTGTGCCCGCGGTCGAATTGCACGGGAACCTGGCGCAGCGGGCCAGGGAGCGCAATCTCGCGGCCTTCACCGAGGGCAGCACCCGGGTTCTGGTGGCCACCGACATCGCCGCTCGCGGCATCCACGTCGACGACATCGGTCTCGTGGTGCACGTCGACCCACCGGCCGAGCACAAGGCCTACCTGCACCGCTCCGGGCGCACCGCCAGGGCGGGTGCCGAGGGTGTGGTCGTGACGCTCTGCACGCCCGACCAGTCCGGTGACGTGCGGACCCTGACCCGCAACGCGGGCATCAAGCCCGCGATCAGCCGGGTACGCCCCGGTGCCGAACAGATCGTCGCGCTCACCGGTCCTCCGGCCGCGCTCGTGACGCCGCCCGCACCAGCCGCACCGCAGGCGCCGTCGCGGTCCCGTGGTGGCGGCGGCGCGGTGGCGGCGTCGCGGCGCGGGGTGCGCAGGCCCGCCCGCCGTGGCTCGGCGCGCCGCTCGCCGGGACGAGCCGCCTGAGGAGCCCGCGCGGTTGACGGGGGCCGTGTCGATCGCGCTGTTCGCCTGTGACCTGCGGGTGCACGACAACCCCGTCCTGCACGCCGCGGCACAGGCACCGCAGGTGGTGCCGGTGCCGGGACCGGCCGGTCTCGACGGGCCGGCGGTGCACGAAACCCTGGCGGCTGGACCGCGACCTGGACTACCCGGCGCCGCTGGGCTGACCTGGAGGAAGGCCGCGCGCGGTTACTCGCGGCAGGCGGCAGGGACCGGCCCCACCGGTCCGCACCGCGGTAGGG
>DASXOL010000265.1:0-7162 GCA_036494295.1 Pseudonocardiaceae bacterium | reverse complement strand
CTCGCGCTGCTCAGCCTGGCGATGAACAAGGCGGTCGCGGCCGGCTTCACCATGATGATCCCGCCGGTGCTGGTCAAGCCGGAGATCATGGAGGGCACCGGGTTCCTGGGTGCGCACGCCGCCGAGGTGTACCGGCTGCGCGACGACGACCTGTACCTGGTCGGCACCTCCGAGGTGCCACTGGCCGGCTACCACGCTGACGAGATCCTCGACCTGTCCGCCGGGCCGCGGCGCTACGCCGGCTGGTCCACCTGCTTCCGGCGCGAGGCGGGCTCCTACGGCAAGGACACCAGGGGCATCATCCGGGTGCACCAGTTCGACAAGGTCGAGATGTTCGTCTACACCCGCCCGGAAGACGCGGTCGCCGAACACGAACGGCTGCTGGCGTGGGAGGAGCAGATGCTGGCCGCGATCGAGGTGCCCTACCGGGTGATCGACGTGGCGGCGGGCGACCTGGGCACCTCGGCGGCGCGCAAGTTCGACTGCGAGGCCTGGCTGCCTTCCCAGCAGGCCTACCGCGAGCTCACGTCCACCTCGAACTGCACCACGTTCCAGGCCCGCAGGCTCGGCATCCGGTACCGGGACGCGGGCGGCCGCAGCCAGGTCGCCGCCACCCTCAACGGGACGCTCGCCACCACCCGGTGGATCGTCGCCGTCCTGGAGAACCACCAGCAGCCGGACGGCTCGGTGCGGGTCCCCGAGGCGCTGCGTCCCGCGCTCGGTGGCCGTGAGCTGATCACCGCGGGCTGACGTGACGGGACCGTCGCTGGCGCGGCGGCTCGGCACCCTCGACGCGGTGGTGATCGGGCTGGGCTCGATGATCGGCGCCGGGGTGTTCTCCGCGTTCGCCCCCGCCGCCGCGGCCGCCGGGTCGGGGTTGCTGATCGGGCTCGGCGTCGCGGCGGTGGTGGCGTACTGCAACGCGACCGCCTCCGCGCAGCTGGCCGCCGCCTACCCGGTCTCCGGCGGCACCTACGTCTACGGCCGGGAGCGGCTGGGACCGTGGTGGGGGTTCCTCGCCGGGTGGGGATTCGTGGTCGGCAAGACGGCCAGCTGCGCGGCGATGGCGCTGACCTTCGCCGCCTACGTGGCGCCGCCGTCCTGGCAGCGCCCGGTGGCCGTGGTCGCCGTAATCGCGATGGCCGCGGTGAACTACCGCGGCGTCACCCGCACCGCCCGGCTCACCCGGGTCATCGTCGCGGTCGTCCTCGCGGTGCTGGCGCTGGTCGTCACCGTCTGCCTGACCGGGCCGACCGGCTCCACCCGCGTGCTGCACGCACTCGGCGGTCACGGGGTGTACGGGGTGTTGCAGTCGGCCGGGCTGCTGTTCTTCGCCTTCGCCGGGTACGCCCGCATCGCCACGATGGGCGAGGAGGTCCGCGACCCGGCGCGGACCATCCCGCGGGCGATCGTGCTGGCTCTCGGCCTCGCAGTCGGCGGCTACGCGGCGGTGGGTGTCACCCTGCTGGTGACGCTGGGCCCCGACCGGCTCGCCGCCGCGGCCGCCCCACTGGCCGCCGCGGTCGCTGCCGCGCACCGGGGGTGGGCGGTGCCGCTGGTCGCGGTGGGCGGCGGCGCCGCCGCGCTGGGGGCGCTGCTCGCCCTGGTGGCCGGTGTCGGGCGCACCGCGCTGGCCATGGCCAGAGGTGGCGACCTGCCCCGCTGGCTGGGGGCGGTCCATCCCGTGCACCGCGTGCCGCACCACGCCGAGCTGGCCCTGGCCGCCGTGGTGAGCGTGCTGGTGCTCGCCGTGGACCTGCGCGGCGCGATCGGCTTCTCGTCCTTCGGCGTGCTGCTCTACTACCTGATCGCCAATCTCGCGGCCTTCACCCAGCCCGCCCGGCAACGCCGCTTCCCCCGCTGGTTGCAGGTGCTCGGCGCCGCCGGGTGCGTGCTTCTCGTGGCGACGCTGCCGTGGACGTCGGTGGTGGCCGGGCTGGCCGTGTTCGCGGTCGGGATCGCCGTCCGCGCCTGGCGTGTCGCGGTGCGGACGGCCTGACTTGCCGGTAGGGCGGCGCCGCCGGTTCGGCTGCTCCAGATGGTTTCTCGTGGCCGGTCGACCCGGCGGGGGAACGTAGGGTCGAGCCATGGAAAGGCCCCGGCTGGTCGCGTCGGACGTGGACGGCACCCTGCTGGACGCGACCGAGCGGATCTCCGAGCGCAATCGGGCCGCGGTCCACCGGGTCGTCGCGGCAGGCGTGCCGTTCGTGCTGGTCACCGGGCGGCCGCCGCGGTGGATCCGGCCGGTGGTCGAGCAGCTCGGCTACGCCGGGCCTGCCATCTGCGCGAACGGAGCGGTGCTCTACGACGCGTCGGCCGATCGGGTGCTGCACGCGGCGACCCTGAACCCGGCGCTGTTGCGGGACGCCGCGCAGGCGCTGGACACCGCACTGCCCGGGGCCAGGCTCGCCGTCGAGCTGGCCGCTCCCTGTGCCGGGACGGACGGTGCGGGGGCGCTGGCCGGCGAGTTCTTCGCGGAACCCGACTACACGCACCCCTGGCCGGGGGCCGATTCCGAGACCGCGCCGCGCGAGTTCATCCTCAGCAGGCCCGCCATCAAGCTGCTGGTCCGGCTGCGCGATGCGGCGAGCGACACGATGGCCGCCGCGGTGCGCGAGATCCTCGGCGCCAAGCTGGACGTCACGTTCTCCACCGGTCACGGCCTGATCGAACTGTCCGCGCCCGGCGTCACCAAGGGCACCGGCCTCGCCCAGCTGGCCGCCGACCTCGGCGTTCTCCCCGTCGACGTGGTGGCCTTCGGCGACATGCCCAACGACCTGCCCATGCTGGAGTGGGCCGGGGCCGGCGTGGCGATGGCGAATGCCCACCAGGACGTGCTCGACGTGGCCGACGAGATCACGGCACCGAACTCCGAGGACGGTCTCGCGATGGTCCTCGAGCGCTGGTTCTGAGCCGCTATTCGCCTGTAACCCTCTGCCACCGTACTGTTACATTATGTGATTTATATGCGACACAGTGTTATAACCCCACTTCCGGCCTCTCTTCGGCCCTTCCTCCTGCCAGGATCAGACCTACACCGGGGGAGGTGTGGAAGGGGGGAATGTGGGTCTATCCGAACAGCCGGTACGCGTCGTACTGGCAGATGACGAAAAGCAGGTTCTGGACGGTTTGACGAGCGTCCTGCGATCAGATCCGAGAATTGAGGTGGTGGGGCAGGCCCCGAACGGGCTGGCGCTGTTGAGGTTGGTGGCCGAACTGGCACCGGATGTCGCGTTGCTGGACGTGCGGATGCCAGGGCTCGACGGGTTGGGGGCGCTTCGCAGCATGCCGCCCGATCCGCCGCCCTACTGCGCGCTGCTCACCACCTTCGATCTGGACGTCTACGTCGACGCGGCACTGGAGGCGGGCGCGCACGGGTTCCTGCTCAAGGACAGTCCGCCGGACGCGCTGGTGCGCGCGGTGCACGACCTGGCCGCGGGGGGCGCGGTCATCGACCCGCGGATCGCGGTCCGGTTGCTGCCCCGGCTGCGTAGCCTGCCGGTCGACGGTCACGGAGCCGAGCTGTCCGACCGGGAGCGGGAGGTGCTCACGCTGCTCGGTGAAGGGTCCTCCAACGCCGCGATCGGGCGGTCGCTGGAGATCTCGGAGTCGACGGTGAAAGGCCACGTCAGCCGGGTCCTGGTGAAGCTGGGGGTGCAGAACCGGGTACAGGCGGCCCTGCTCGCCCAGCGGCTACGCGATCCGGCATCGTGATCGGCTAGCGCCGGGGTGGGGTTGGTGGCTCTTCAAGTACCACCAACCCCGGCCCGGGCCGCCTCGAACGACAGCAAACCCCGCCGGCAGCGCCGGCGGGGTTTGCTGTCGTTGCAGGCGGCTGGCCGCGGGGTTGGTGGTACTTGAAGAGCCACCAACCCCCGGCGGGGTCAGGCGGGCGAGGGTGCGCGGGCCGCGATGTCGCGCAGGCGGGGCAGCAGCGCGTAGCCCGCGTTGCCGGGACAGGCCGTCGTGCACACATCGCGGTGGCCGAACAGCACCGGCACGGTGACCGCGGCGCCCTTGGCGTGTCGCGTGGCGCTGCCGCCCTGCGAGACGAGCGTGGTCTGGCCGCGGGGGTCGAGCCGGTGCACGCCGAGCTTCCAGTTCACGTACGCGGCCAGTGCCCAGAACTCCGCCTCGGGCGGCGGCGCGTCGGTGTAGGTGCCGATCATCGCGATACCGGAGGTGCGCTGGTTGAACCCGCCGGCATGCGCGCCGATCACCGGGCGGGTCAGGCCGCCCGCGCGCCCCTCGAAGATCTGCCCGTAGCGGTCCACCAGGGCGTGGTAGCCAATGTCGCACCAGCCCAGCGTGCGGGCGTGGTAGGTGTAGATCGCCCGCACGATCCCGGCGGACTGCTCGCGGGTGTAGTTGTTCGTCTCCGCGGTGTGGTGCAGCGCCAGTGCGCGCACCGAGTCGCTGTACTGCGGCGCCTGGCACCGCAGCGACTCGTCGGCCCCCCACGCCGCCCGGCTGATCACCTGGTACGTGCTGGCCCGCGGTTTCGGCGGGCCGAAGTCGCTGCTCGTCTGGCCGGGATGCACCAGAACCGCGGCGACGTCCCGCGCGGGGGCGCCACCGCGCAGCGTCCGCACCTGGGCGTCCTGCGACTCGCCGGTCCAGGCGAGTTCACTGGCCCCGCCGCGGCCCGCGCCGCTGCCGAGCGGGACGTCGACCGGATCCAGGTCGATCCACGGCCCCCAGCTGTCGCGGTGGCGCACCCGCACCTGCGCGGAGTCCGGCGCCGCGCCGCTCCAGCGCAGCCCGACCAGCGAGAACGGGGCGTCCGAGTGCAGCGTGCGGACCAGGTCGGCGCTGCGGGACGCCAGCGCGTTGAGCGCGACGGTGTCCAGCCGCACGGGGGGCACCGGCAGATTCCCGGCGGCTTCCGCGAAGGCGACCCGTGGCAGGGCGCTGACCTGGGACGACAGTGCGGCGAGTGCGATGAGGAGAGGCCGTCGGGTTATCACAACTTGAGTCTCATCGTTCACACTGGCCACGCCAGCCCCACAAAAGTACTGCCACTGCGTGTCGCTTCGGCACGGCAGGATGATGTGGTGCATGTCGTCGTGGTGGGTGGCGGAATCCTCGGCCTGGCGGTCGCCCGTGCGGTCCGGGCGGACGGCGAGCGGGTCACGGTCTGCGAGAAGGAGCCGGTCTGGGCCGCGCATCAGACCGGGCGCAACAGCGGGGTGATCCACTCCGGGCTGTACTACAAGCCCGGTGGGCTCAAGGCCCGGCTCTGCGTGGCGGGTGCGGCCTCGATGGCGGCCTACGCCCGCGAGCGCGGGGTGCCGTGCGAGATCGGCGGCAAGCTGGTGATCGCCACCGACCACGCCGAGCTGCCCGCGCTCGCCGAGCTGGAGCGCAGGGGCATCGCCAACCGCGTCCCGGTGCGCAGGCTGGACGCCCAGCAGGCCCGGCGCTACGAGCCCGAGGTGCGCTGCGTCGCCGCGCTGCGGGTGGAGAGCACCGGCATCGTCGACTACGCCGCGGTGTCCCGCGCGATGGCCGCGGAGCTCGCCGACGACGATGTCGAGCTGCGACCGGGCTCGGAGGTGCTCGGTGTGCACGTCGACGGCACCGGGGTCCGGGTGCAGACCGCCACCGCGGAGCTGCGGGCCGACGCGCTGGTCAACTGCGCCGGGCTGCACAGCGACCGGGTCGCCCGGCTCGCCGGCCTGACGCCCGCCGCGCGGATCGTGCCGTTCCGCGGCGAGTACTTCGAGCTCACCCCGGACGCCGCGGCCCGCGTCCGTGGGCTGATCTACCCGGTGCCCGATCCGGCCTTCCCGTTCCTCGGGGTGCACCTGACCAGGGGAATCGACGGGCACGTCCACGCCGGGCCGAACGCGGTGCTCGCGCTGCGCAGAGAGGGGTACCGGTGGCGCGACGCGTCGCTGCGCGATCTGGGCGAGGTGCTCGGCTACCCCGGCTTCTGGCGGCTGGCGGCGCGGCATCTGCGCACCGGTGTCGCCGAGCTGGCCCGCTCCGCGTCGCGGCGGACGTTCGCCGCCGACCTGTCGCGTCTGGTGCCGGGCATCCGGGCGGCTGACCTGGTGCGCGCGCCGGCCGGCGTGCGGGCGCAGGCGGTCGGCGCCGACGGGGCACTGCTGGACGACTTCGTGGTGCAGGCCGCGCCCCGGCAGGTGCACGTGCTCAACGCACCCTCCCCGGCGGCGACCAGCGCGCTGGAGATCGCCCGGCACGTCGCGGGACGGCTCGCCGAGGTGGCTCCGACGTGACCTCGGGTGCGGGCCACCGGCCCTGCTTCTACCTGGTCGGGGCCACCGGTTTCCCCAACTACGGCGACGAGCTGATCGCGCGCGGCTGGCTGCGCTACCTCGCCGAGCTGGCCCCGGAGGCCGACGTCTGGCTCGACTGCCACTCGCCGGGCCCGGCCAGGACGCTGCTGGACGGGGTGCATCCGCGGGCCCGGTTCGTCGACACGCTCTGGCGGTTGTGCTGGGACGCGCCGTCGGACCAGCCGTGGGAGGTGTCGTCCTGGGTGCAGGACGCGGTGCACGACCCTGGGCTCGCGCCGCGCTGGGCGGCCGGGATCGAGCTGCTCGGCCGCGCCGACGTGGTGCATTTGATCGGCGGCGGTTACGTCAACGAGCTCTGGCCGCGCCATGTCGGGCTGCTCGCCGGTGTGGTCGCCGCGACCCGGCGCTCCGGGGGACGCGCCGCCTCCGGGCGCTCCGGCGCCCGCGCCGTGATGACCGGGCAGGGCCTCACCCCGGAGGCGCCGGCGAGCGGGCCGCTCCTGGCCGCGCTGGCCGAACGACTCGACGTCGTCGACGTCCGGGACGGTCCGTCGGCGCACCTGGCCGGGCTGGGCGGGCAGCGTCCCGGTGTGGACGACGTGTTCCTCGACCTCGATGGGCATCAGTTCGCGCCCGCGTCGCAGGCGCCTGCGGTCGTCCTGTGCCTGCAGTCCGACCTGGTGGCGGCGGGATGTGCGCGGCTGGCCTGCGCGGTGCTCGGCATGTTGCGCGCCTGGGCGGTCGAGCCGGCGGATGTCGGCGTGGTCGAGGCCCTACCGGGCGGCGACCGCGAGGTGTACGACCTGCTGCGCCACCAACTGCCGGGCGCGCGGTTCGTGTCGTTCACGCAGCTCTGGTCGCAGGGAGTGCCCGCCCGGCCGGGGCAGACCTGGATCTCC
>DASXOL010000264.1:0-10469 GCA_036494295.1 Pseudonocardiaceae bacterium | reverse complement strand
CCACCCACCTGGTGCGCTCCCGGATGCTGCGCGCCGGATACCCGCTCTCCGCCGTGACCACCGCGCTGTGCCACCGGTGGCGGCCCGGTGTGCGGCTGCTGCCCGCCACCGACGACCGCTGTGAGACCCATGTGGTGGTGGAGGACGAGCAGGGCAGGCGCGCCATGCACTTCCAGGAATGGTGGATCCGGCACCGCGCGGCGCTGCCCGCCAGCGCGTTCGTCCCGGTGGGCGCCGACGACGCGGAGCCCGCCGAAGGAGTGACCGAAGCGATCGGCGAGGCCGACGCGGTGCTCGTCGCGCCGTCGAACCCGGTGGTCTCCATCGGCAGCGTGCTGGCCGTGCCCGGTATCCGGGAGGCGCTGGGCAGGACACCGGCGAAGGTCGTCGGGCTGTCCCCGATCATCGGCGGCAGGGCGGTGCGCGGGATGGCCGAGACCTGCCTGGCCACCATCGGCGTGCACAGCGAGGCGGGCGCGGTCGGCAGGCATTTCGGGGCCCGCTCGGCAGGCGGCCTGCTCGACGGCTGGCTGGTGCACACCGGCGACCACGCCACGGTGCCCGGCGTCGAGGTGCGCGAGGTCCCGCTGCTGATGTCCGACGTCGCGGCCACCGCGCGGATGGCGGCCGCGGCGCTGGAGCTGGCCGGGATGCGGCCGTGAGCGCGCCCGGCCACGACGTCGGGCCCGACCACGGGGCGGGCGGGGAGATCCGGATCCTGCCGGTGCGCGGGCTGCCCGAGTTCCGTCCTGGCGACGATCTCACCGCCGCGCTCGCCGCCGCCGCGCCGTGGCTGGCCGACGGCGACATCGTGGTGGTCACCAGCAAGGTGCTGTCCAAAGTGGAGGGCAGGCTGGTCACCGTGCCCCACGAACCCGCCGCCCGCGAGGAGGCCCGGCGCAAGCTGGTCGACGCCGAGGCGCAACGCGTGGTCGCCCGCAGGGACCGCATGGTGATCACGGTGAACGCGTTGGGAGTGGTGCAGGCGGCGTCCGGAGTGGACGCGTCCAATGTGGCCCTCGACGAGGTGGCGCTGCTGCCCGCCGACCCGGATGCCAGTGCGGCCCGGCTGCGCGCCGGGCTCGCCGCCACGCTCGGCGTCGACGTCGCCGTGGTGGTGACCGACACGCTGGGCAGGCCGTGGCGGGCCGGGCAGACCGACGCCGCGATCGGTGCCGCCGGACTGGGCGTGCTGCATCCCTACGCGGGCACGGTGGACGGTTACGGCAACGCGCTCTCGGTCACCGAGGTCGCGATCGCCGACGAGGTCGCGGCGGCCGCCGACCTGGTCAAGGGCAAGGTCGGCGGGGTGCCGGTCGCGGTGCTGCGCGGGCTGGCGCCCAGGGACGACGGGAGCCGCGCGGCGGACCTGATCCGCCCGCCCGACGAGGACCTCTTCGCGCTCGGCACCGCGGAGGCGATCGAGCAGGGCCGCGGCGAGGCGGTGCTGCTGCGCCGTTCGGTGCGCGCCTTCCGCGCCGAGCCGGTGGACACCGACGCGTTGCGCCGCGCGGTGGGCGTCGCGCTCACCGCGCCCGCCCCGCACCACACCCGGCCGGTGCGTTTCGTGTGGCTGGCCGACCGTGAGACGCGCCACCGGCTGCTCGACGCGATGGCCGAGGCCTGGCGCGAGGACCTGCGCGCCGACGGGCTGACCGAGGAGCAGGTGCGGCGCCGGGTGCGGCGCGGCGAGCTGCTGCGCGAGGCGCCCGAGGTGCTGGTGCCGGTGGCGGTGCCGGACGGCGCGCACACCTATCCCGACGCGCGCAGGCGCAGCGCGGAGGAGGCGATGTTCACCGTCGCGGCGGGCGCGGCCGTGCAGGGCCTGCTGGTGGCGCTGGCCACCGAAGGGCTGGGGTCCTGCTGGATCGGCTCGACGCTGTTCTGCCCTGATCTGGTGCGCAGCGAACTCGCGCTGCCCGCCGACTGGCGGCCGCTGGGCGCGGTCGCGGTCGGCCATCCGCAGGAGCCGCTGCGACCCCGCCCGCCGAGGAATCCCCAGGACGGACTGGTATTGCGATGACCGAGCAAACTGCGATGACAACTGTGGACACCGCCGCGGTGCCGAACGCCCGCGTGCACGCCGATGCGGTGCGGGTGCTCTCCGGGTGGGCGCCCGCCACGCCCGAGCAGGAGGCGTTGCGCCACGCGTTCCTGGGGTTCCTGGCCGCCCGCGCGGACGGCTGCGCCCGCTCGTGCGCACCGGGCCACCTCACCGCGTCGGCGGTGGTGCTCTCCCACGACCGGCGCCACGCGCTGCTCACCCTGCACCCGCGGGTCGGCCGCTGGGTGCAGCTGGGCGGGCACTGCGAGGAGGGCGACGCCGGGCTGGCGGCAGCGGCGCTGCGCGAGGCCACCGAGGAGTCCGGCATCACCGGGCTGGTGATCGACCAGGAGCCGTTGCACCTGGACGTGCATCCGATCACCTGCTCGATGGGCGCCCCCACCAGGCACTTCGACGTCCGGTTCCGGCTGCGCGCTCCGGACGGCGCCACCCCGGTGCGCAGTTCGGAGTCGGTGGACCTGGCCTGGTGGCCGGTGGACGCGCTGCCGCCGGACGTGGCCCCCGCGCTGGCCGGGACGCGCCGCGAGCGGGACTGATCACAGGCTGCTCGGCAGCTCCCACAGCTCGGGGTAGAAGCGCAGCCCGAAGCGGGCGCGCAGATGCGTGGCGCCCGCACTTCCGCCGGTGCCGGCCTGCGCGCCGATCTGCCGTTCGACCGTGAGCGCATGCCGTGCGCGCCACAGCGACCAGGACTGGTCGTGGCGCAGCAGCGCATCCTGCAGATCCCAGAGCGCGGCGTGCCCGACCCGGTTCCTGGCGATGGTCCGGTACGCCGACGCGCGCCGCGACCGGGTGGAGACGTCGAAACCCGCGTCGCCGAGCACGGTGAGGAACCCGGTCCACAGGCACGGCTCGGCCAGCCTGCGCCGCAGCACCTCGTGCTCGGCGGGGGTGAGCCAGTCCCGGCGCTCGGCGAAGCAGGGGTCCTTGAGGCCGGAGAGGAACTCCACCTCGAGGAACTGCGCGGACTGCGCGCCGCTCGCGGTGCCGAGTGCGTCGCGGAACCGTTCGAACTCCGCGGCCGCCATGCTGTCCAGCACGTCGAACTGCTCCAGCAGCACCCGTTCGATCCCGCAGCAGCGCTGCAACCGGGCCCGCGCCGGGGCGACCTGGCCGGCCAGCATGTCGTCGCGGGCGAGGGTGAGCTCGAACAGCAGCACCTTGAGCCACAGCTCGAACACCTGGTGCACGGTGATGAACAGCAGCTCGTCCGGCACCATCGGCGCCGACCGCGGGCACTGCAGCCCGAGCAGTTCGTCGACGCGCAGGTAGCTGCGGTAGGTGAGCCGGGACACCGGGTCACCTACCGGTCCGGACGCCGGTCAGCCCGTGCGCGGCGAACTCCTCCGCGGCGCCCGGCACGTCCAGCACACCGGCCGACGCGCAGATCCGCACCGTGGCCTGGCAGATGTCGCGCACTCGGTCGAGGTCCGCGCCGCCGTAGCAGTCGGCCACCACCAGCTGCGCGACGTCGGCGGGCAGCCCGGCCAGCCGCAGTGCGGACCGGACCGGCGCGGTGTCCCAGTCCAGGCAGCCCCGGATCAGCACCGGCAGCAGCCGGGCCACCCTGGGCCGCAGCCCGCTGCCGAGCTGCGCCCACAGCTCGTGGAGGAACGACGCGAAGAAGCGATGATGGCGCCCCTCGTCCCGGGCGTGGTCGCGCATCACGTCGCGCACCGTGGAGACCACCGACCCGTCCGCGGGCAGTTCGTTCAGCACCGCGGTGATCAGCGTCTCGAACACCACCGCCTGCAGCAGCGCCGCGAGCCGCGGCTCGTCGGGCAGCAGCCGGCGGCCCGCGTCCACCAGCCCGTCGACCAGACCGCCGTAGTCACCGCGCGGTATCGCGATACCGGTGCTCGCGGCGATCTGATCGGCCAGGTCCAGGCTGTACAAAGCGTGGTAGCCCTCGTCGCAGTAGATCTTGAACGCGTCCAGCCGGGCCGCGGCGGGCAGCTGCAACCCGGCCCGATTGTTGGCGATCAGCTCGGCCGCCCGGTTGACGATCCTGGTCTCCAGGTGGGTCGCCGACAGCAGGAACTGGTAGAGGTGCCGGACGGCCAGCTCGCGGTGCCGTTCGGGGGGCAGCTCCCGCACCGCCTCGTGGGTCAGGTGCGGCACCAGGGCGGCCGGGAAGAACACCTTGCCCTGCCGCGTCTCGTCGTCGAACATCCGCCGGACGCCGGTGCGCACGCCGGCCCGCTGGTACCACTGGTCGAGCGGCCCGGCCACCCCGGCGCGATCACGAGGGTCGTCACGCACGGACGCCTCCCGGCACGCCTGCGAGATGCGCACCGAGGCGGGTGAGCCCGGTACGGACGACGGCCGGGTCGGTGGTGTGGCAGATCCGGAACCAGCCGGGCACGGCGCATCCGAAGACCGCGCCGGGCAGGATGTTCACCCGCGTCGCCTCCCCGATCTCCCGCCACAGCCGCTCTTCGCCCTCGACACCGGCGGCGGGCAGCCAGCGGCTCAGGTCCGCCCACACCGAGAAGCCCGCACCCGCGGGCACGAACGGGATGTCCGCCTCGGCGAGCAGCGCGGCGGCCCGCTGGTACGAGGCGCGCAGCCGGGCGCGGTGCTCGGCGAGGAACCGCTCCACCCAGCCCTGGCCGGCGAGCAACTCGCGCAGCAGCGCCTGGGTGTCGGTGGACACCGGGGCGAAGTAGGCGAGCGCCCGCGCCGCGGCGCGCACCTGCGGGTGCACGGTGTGCAGCACCCCGGCCTTGAGCCCGGACAGCGCGAAGTCCTTCGCGAAGCCCCACACCACATGCGTGCGCTCGGCGTGCCGCCCGGCCACCGCGGGGTCCCGCACCCCGACGAACGAGCCCTGGCCGAACACCGAGTGCGCGTAGATCTCGTCGACGATCAGGTCGACGTCGTGGCCGGCGGCCACCTCGCTCAGCTCCCGGAGCGTGCGGGCCGGGTAGACGTGACCGGCCGGGTTGTCCGGCGAGGTCACCGCGACGGCGCGGACCCGCACGCCGTCGCGGGCCGCGTCGCACAGCGCCCGGTCGATCACCGCGGGGTCGAGCCGGAAGCCCGCGGCGGGCTCCTGCGGGACCGGGATGAGCCGCGCTCCGGAGCGTCCGACGAGGTCGACGTCCAGCGCGCTGTAGTACGGCGCGGGCACGACGATGCCGTCGCCGGGGTCGCACAGCACGCTCGCGATCACGTCGAGCGCCCCGGTCGCGCCGCTGAGCACCACGAGGTCCTCCGGGTCCACCCAGGATCGCCAGCTGCGGCCCAGCAGCGCGGCGATCGCGGTGCGCAGTGACTCGGTGCCGTGCAGCGGGCCGTAGCAGGTGTCCTCGGCGCGCACCGGGCGTGCGGCGGTGAGCCGGGGCGCGAGCTGGTCCCACATCAGCCGGTTCTCCGCGGTGCCGAGGTTGAGGTAGCCGCCCGGGTTGCGTTCCGGGTGGTAGGGGTCGGCCTGCGCCCGGAAATGCGCGTCGGCGATGGCCGGGGAGTCGGCGGCGAGCAGGACGGCGCGACGGGACACCCTCACTCGCCCTCACCCGCCAGCCAGCCGGTGATCAGGCCGGGGTGCACGCCCAGGCCCATCGAGGCGTCGATCACCGCGCCGTGCAGCACGCGGGCGGCTCCTGAGCAGAGCCACCACACCACTCCGGCGATCGCCGCCGGCTCGATCAACCGGCCCTGCGGCAGCCTGCTCTCCAGGTCGCGTCGCTCCGCCTCGGTCAGCGGGGCCAGCGTGCTCTCCTGGAACATCGTGGTGTCCACCGCGCCGGGGCACAGCGCGTAGACGCCCACCGGCTGGTGCACCAGCTCGGCGGCGAGGTGCCGGGTCAGGTAGGCGATCGCGGCCTTGCTCATCCCGTCGGCGACGTGGAAGCCGGGGAACGCCGCGACGCCCCCGCCCACGCTGGCGATGTTGACGATCGAACCCGCGCCGCGCTGGAGCATGCCGGGCAGCAGCCGCTGGATCAGCCACAGTGGACCGACGCTGTTGATCTGCAGAAAGGCCGCCTCCTGCTCGTGTTCCGCGCCGGGCACGTAGCGCTGCACCGTGGTCGAACCGACCGCGGCGTTGTTGACCAGCACGTCGACCGGGCCGGGGAGCCGTCCGAGCAGGTCGTCGTGGCTGGCGCGGTCACCCTGGTCGAACTCGAACGCCGCCACGTCGCGCCCCTGCGCGGTCAGTTCGGCGACCGTGGCCAGCGCCCGCCGCCTGCCGAACCGGTAGGTGAACCAGACCCGGTCGCCGCCATGGGCGAAGCGCCGTACCGTGGCCAGGCCGATACCGCTGGAGCCTCCGGTGACCAGCACCCCGCGTGGGCCCTGGACATCAGACATCCGCTACCGCCACCGGACCGGCTTCGGCGCGGCGAGCTCCATCTGCGCCACGACGGCCTGGCCGAGCGGGTCGCGCGAATCGCCCAGCCCCAGCGGCAGGTCGAAATGGTTGCGCCCGCGCACCACGAGATCCACCACCGGCGTGCCTGCCGCGGTCGCCGCGCTCACCATCGCGTCGTGTTCGTCGGCGAAGGCCACGGTCTCCTCGCTGCCGCGCGCCACGATCAGCGGCGGCAGGTCGGCGCCGAGGTGCCGGGTCGGGCTGTTGCGGGCCGCCTCGTCGACGCCGAGGCCGATCGCCTCGCCGATGTAGGTGTGGCGCAGCGGTTCGAGCTCGTAGACGCCGCTGAGCAGGGTCGCGCCCCTTACCAGGTCGCGCGGCCGCAGCGGAGCCGGTAACCAGCCCTCCAGCAGGCACATCGCGGCCAGGTGCGCACCCGCCGAACTGCCGCTGAGGTACACCCGGGTCGGGTCCACCCCCAGCTCCGCGGAGTTGAGGTAGAGCCACAGCACGCCCCTGCGCACCATCTCCACGATCTCGTCCAGCCGGTGCTTGGGCGCGAGTCCGTAGCCGAGCGCGGCGAACGCGCTGCCGCGGGCCACCAGCCCCGGCGCGGCGAACGAGGAGTCCGACTCGCTGAGGTCCTGCCAGTAGCCACCGTGGATGAACACGTGCAACGGCGCGTTCGGCTCGGTGGCCGGGAAGAAGTGCAGCACTTCGGAGCTGGTCGGCCCGTAGGACAGTTCGCACCACGGCAGCCGCTCCCGGGATCGGGCGGAACGGTCGGCGTACTTCTGCAGGTAGGGATGAATGTCGGCGACGCAGCTGCTCGGGGTGTACGCACTGTCGCGCGCGGCCCGGTCGGTGTCCCACGGCCGCGCGGGGCGCCGTCGTCTCGGCCCGCCGCGCTGCTGCGCGGCCTCTGCCAGCAGCCGGCCCTGCATGAGCGTTTCGGCGATCTGCATAGCGCCACCCTCCGGCGTTCCTCTGTCCGGTCACCTCGCCCCACGGCCGGTGGACGACGCGTCCGCTGGCCTCGACCGGCCCCGTACCACTGGCTGTCGCATCGGGCGTGTGCCCGACGAATGACAGTGTCTCTTGATCTGCGGGCAGACACTACCTGTAATTCCGTCGATGCGGAATGATCACGCTTATTGACCCGCATCTGCGGTATATGGGCATGCCGTGCCTCAGGGTGATCGGCAGCGCGGTGGCCGGACAGCTCCGCGCCGACCCGATCAGACCAGAGAAATCAGCGAGTCGCGCCGCGGGCGGACGGGCCCGAAGAGGAACAGCGAGGCCGGGGGCTGCTCGGGTGGCCCCCGGCGTCGCCGTGGTTGCGGGCCGGCCGTCCCGCCGTGGAACCCGCTGGAGGGAGGAGGCGGCGACGGGACGGCCGGTGCTGCGGTCACCCCACAACTGCGGCCTGAGACATTCGGACCCGGTGCCGTTTCGGTTCGGCCGGTATTTCGCGCGGGCGGCGCCCGGCCTCAGATGGCCCGGTAGTCGCGCGGGCTGAACCGCGGGCCGCGGCGGGGCATGCGCACGCCCGCGGCCTCGATGTAGCGCACGGCGCGATGGCGCTGCGGTGTGTAAGGCGCGAGGACGTCGAGCATGCCCTCGTCGTCGAGCGGCCTGCCGAGCAGGGCATAGCCGACCACGGAGGGGATGTGGAAGTCGCCGACGCTCACCGCGTCCGCGTCCGCCCAGGCCCGCTGGGCGACCTCGGCCGCGGTCCACACCCCGATACCGGGGACCTTGCGCAGCAGGTCACGGCCGGCCGCGCCGCCCAGCGCCACCGCACCCTCCAGCCGGTGCGCCACCGTGGCCGCGGCCAGCAACGTGCGCCGTCGGGACCGGTCCACTCCGGCGCGGTGCCACTCCCAGTCCGGGATGGCGCGCAGCGCCGCGGGATCCGGCGGCACCCGCAGCCCGGCCGGGCCGGGCGCCTGCTCCCCGAAGCGCAGGCACAGTTCGCGCCAGGAGCGCCTGGCCTCGATACCGGTGACCTTCTGCTCCAGCACCGCGGGCACCAGCACGTCCCACACCCGTCGGGTCGCGCCCAGCCGCAGACCGGGCAGCAGGCGCCGGGCGCGGGCGATCAGCGGGTGGTGCGCCACGAACCCGGTGTCGTCGTCGGCGGCCCCGAGCAGCTCGGGCAGCCCGTCCAGAACCCACGCCGCACCCGGGCCCCAGCCGGTGGCGTGCACCGTGGCGTCCCGGTCGCGGGACAGCGCCACGGTGGCTGCACCGCGGGGCGTGGTGCTCGCCCGCCACACCGTGCCGTCCGCGTCCACCCGCATCGACGGGTCGCCGCGGCCCCTGCGCAGCGGAGCCAGCACGCCGCGCAGGTCCAGGGTGTAGCGGGGGGTCCAGGACCGGCGCACCGCGGCTGCCGCACCGGTGGCGTCAGGCATCGGCGGAGAACCGCACGCCCCCGTCGGGCAGCACGACACCGGGCCAGAGCCGCACGCCCGCGCGCAGCTCGCACCGCGCGCCCACCACCGCGCCGTCACCGATCACCGCGTCGTCCACCACGGCGTCCGCGCCCACCCGCGCGCCCGCGCCCAGCACGCTGCGCTGCACGAGCGCCCCCGGTCCGACCACGGCGCCGTCCATCAGCACCGAGCCGTGCACCTGCGCGCCGGCCCGCACCACCGCGTCCGCGCCCACCACGGACCCGCCCCGCACCATCGCCTCGGGATCCACCTCGGCACCGGCCAGCACCAGCGCCTCCCCCACCGGACCCGGCACCTCGGGCGACGGCGCCACGCCGCGCACCAGATCGGCCGAGCCGCGAACGAACGCCGCGGGGGTGCCCATGTCCAGCCAGTACGAGGAGTCCGCATGCGCCTGCACGCGGGCACCCGAGGCGAGCAGTCCGGGGAAGGTCTCCCGCTCCACCGAGACGACCCGCCCGGCCGGAATCGAGTCGATCACCTCCCGGCGGAACACGTAGCACCCCGCGTTGATCCGGTCGGTCGGCGGGTCGTCGGTCTTCTCCAGGAACTCGAGAACCCGGCCGCCCGCGCCGGTGGGGACGCAGCCGAAGGCCCGCGGGTCCGGTACCCGCACCAGGTGCAGCGTCACGTCCGCCCGCGCGTCGCGATGGGTGCGCACCACGTCCGCCGGGTTCAGCCCGGACAGCACATCGCCGTTGAACACCAGCACGTCGGGCTCGCTCAACTTGGCCGCCACGTTGCGGATCCCGCCGCCGGTGCCCAGCGGCTCGTCCTCCACGACGTACTCCAGGTCCAGGCCCAGCTTGGACCCGTCGCCGAAATGCTCGGCGAACACCTCGGCGCGATACGACGTGCCGAGCACCACGTGGTGCACCCCGGCGTCGCGGATCCGGCCCAGCAGGTGGGTGAGGAACGGAACGCCCGCGGTGGGCAGCATCGGCTTGGGCGCGGACAGCGTGAGCGGGCGCATCCGCGTGCCGAGGCCGCCGACCAACACCACCGCTTCCACGCCCGGCAGCGGCGCGGGTCGCGCCACGGGAGTGCTCGCGCGGGGATCGGGGTGCGACACCATCGCCTGGCCTTCCTGAGATTCACCACCTGATCACGTCGGACGGCTAGTGTGGGCCTCGCCGAGCCGGGCTGCGACCTGATAGCCGGACGGTGGGGACTCTGCCACGACGACCCGCGGTACCCGCACCGGGTCAGCAAGCAACAGAGCAAGCAACAGGAGGCGCAGCCGGTGGACGCCCTGGACCGCGCCGATCGGGCCCTGGCACGCGCGCAAGCGCGCCGGGCCGAGATCATCACGCCCGATTCGGCCACCTCGCCGATGGATCAGACCAACACCGTGCAGATCCCGCGCAGCGTGGTGGAGGCGGCCGATCCGCAGACCGCCGATCCCGACGCCACCATGGTCATCCCCGCGACGGCGGGGCCGGCGGTCAGTTTCGGGCCTGCCGGCCAGCGCCGCTGACCGGCAGGTCCGCCGAATCAGCCGCCGGTGCGCCGCATCAGCTGCAGCCGGGCGGCCAGCCCGGCGCGCAGCACCAGCCGCAGCGGCGCGTTGCGCAGGCCGGGATGGTGGTCGGCCAGGTACCGGTAGGTGCTGCGGTGGTGCTCGGCC
>DASXOL010000263.1:0-3863 GCA_036494295.1 Pseudonocardiaceae bacterium | reverse complement strand
ACGGGCACCACGCGCAGCCCGTGCGCACCGCGCCGGCGCCGACCCGCCCCGCCGTGGTGGCGGACCTGGCGCACCCGGCCGCCATGATTCCCCACGACACCACCGGGGAGGCTGCCCGCGAACTGTTCGCCGACCGGCCCGAACTGACCGGGCTGGTCCTCGTCGACGACCACCAGCGCCCGGTCCTGTCGCTGAACCGCGACCGGTTCATGCTCGCGATCACCGGCCCGTTCGGGCACTCGTTGTATGCCCGGCGCCGCGCCGCCGATCTCGGCGACCTGCCGCGGACCCTCGGCATGGGGGCGAGCCTGGCCGAGGCGATCGACATGGTCGCCGACACGAACGCACAGCGGATGTACGACGACATCGTCGTGGTGGACGGGCCCGGCCGCTGCCACGGCGTGCTGCGCATCGGCGACCTCGTCCGCGACATGGCCCAGCGCCAGTCGGCGCCGCCCCGCCGTCCCCAGCCCTCACCCCGCGCCTCCTGAGCTGCTCACGTCTCCTGGCCGGAGGCGGCGAGGCGCAGCGCCGGCGTAGGGCAGGCGAGCTCCGTTCGTGCCGTGTCGCCGTCCGCGAAACGCCTCGTCGCGGCAGCCTGCACGACCTGAGTCTGCGGAGCGCGCCTTACAGCTTTCTGGGAACACACCCCTCCGGATTTCTGTGCCGGGGGCCAGGGGTGAGGATTGGCGCCGTGGGAGCACACTCGCCGTTGCGACTCGTGGACAGCCGGATGCGCGTACTTCTGGTGGAGGACGATCCGAGTCTGGTCGCGATGCTGGCCGAGCTGCTCGCGGAGGAGAACTACGCGGTGGACACCGCGTTGGACGGGCAGCGCGCGCTGCATCTGGCGTTGACGCGTTCGTACGACGTGGTGGTGCTCGACCGCGGGTTGCCCGCCATCGAGGGCCTGGACCTGCTGGGACGGCTGCGCCGCAAGGGCTTCACCACGCCGATCCTGATCCTCTCGGCGCAGGGCAGTCCGCCGGACCGGGTCGAGGGTCTGAATGCGGGTGCCGAGGACTACCTGGCCAAGCCGTTCGACGTGGAGGAGCTGCTGGCCCGGTTGCGCGCCCTGTGCCGCCGCCATCTGGACGGCGCTCAGGTGCTGCCGATCGGGCCGCGCCGCCTCGATCTGGACAACCGGCAGGTCCTCGCTCCCGGCGCGGAGCCGGTGCAGCTCTCGCCCCGCGAGTGTGACCTGCTGGTCGCGCTGGCGACCCGGCCGAGCCGTGTCTTCAGCCGGGCCGAGCTGCTGGAGCGGGTCTTTCCCGACGCAGGCAGCGAGGTGGCGGTCGACACCTACGTGCACTACCTGCGCCGCAAGCTCGGCCGCGAGGTGGTGGCCACGGTGCGCGGGCGTGGGTACCAGCTCGGCCGGTCATGAAGGTGGCGAGCGGGTTCGTCTCACCGCCGGAGGTCCGCATGTTGCGGCGCATGGCGACCCGCATCGGGATACAGGCCGCGCTCCTGGTCGCCGTCGCGGTGGCGCTGCTCATCGGCGCGGCCGTCATGGTCGTGCTGCGCAGCCAGCACGCGTCCGACGACACCCTGCTGGCCACGGCGATCAGCCGCGCCGACGACGTGACCGACCCGCCCGCCGGGGTGTGGCTGATCGTGCGGGGACCGAAGGGGACCGCCGCGAGCCCGGGCCTGCCGTCCGGGCTGCCGGATCTCGACGCCCTGCGGCGCACCGCGGCCACCGGCCTCCCGGTGGACGCGGACCTGCACACCGCGGGCCGTGAGTACCGGATCAAGACCGCCCGCGGCGACGCGGGCACCATCGAAGCGGCTCTCGACCTGCGCTACGAACACGCCGAGCGGGATCGGCTGATCGCCGCACTGGTGCTCTGCGGCGGAATGGGTCTGCTGCTGGCCGCCGGTGTGGGCGCGTGGCTCGGCAACCGGGCCGCGGCACCGATGGCCGCCGCGCTGGCGTTGCAGCGCCGCTTCGTCGCCGACGCGGGCCACGAACTGCGCACGCCACTGACACTGCTGTCCACCCGGGCGCAGCTCCTGCGCCGACGGCTGCAGCGCGGGCCAGACCCGAAGGTGCTGGCCGAGGCGGACGACCTGGTTGCCGACAGCGCCCATCTCGCCGCCATCCTGGACGATCTGCTGCTGGCCGCCGACCCCCGCGTCGGGCCGCAGGAGACGTCCGCGGTGGACCTGGCCGCGGTGGCGCGTGAGGTGGTCGCATCGACGGCACCCAGCGCCTCGGCCCACTCGATCGAGCTGCACGGTCCACCGCAGCAGCAGCGCGTGCCGGTGCGCGGCGCTGCGGTCGCGCTGCGCAGGGCGGTCACCGCGCTGACCGACAACGCCGTCCAGCATGCGCGCCACACCGTGTCGGTGACGGTCGGCGTGCGTGGGAACACCGCGGTGCTCGAAGTGGCCGACGACGGCCCCGGCATCGACCCGGCCGTCGCCGCCCGGCTCTTCGAACGCTTCACCTCGACCGGCCACACCCGGCCGGACGGCACCCGCAGCTACGGCCTCGGGCTCGCCCTGGTCAGTGAGATCGCGGCCCGGCACCGTGGCCAGGTGACGGCGGACAACCGGCCCGGCAGCGGGGCCACGCTGCGGCTGATCCTGCCTGCCACGACCCCGTCCGGCTGACCGCGCCCGGCCGGCGACTCCAAGAAAACTCTGATCTTCATCCGCGAGGCTCGGGCCGTGCCCACCTTCATCTCCGGACTGCCCGTGCACGTTCTGCTGGTGCACGCGGTCGTCGTCCTGGTGCCGCTCGCGGTGCTGAGCACCGTGCTGATCGCCCTCTGGCCTGCCGCCCGGCGCCGCCACGGCTGGCTGGCCGTCGCGGTCACCGCGGTGGCGACACTGGCCATCCCGCTCACGACGAGCAGCGGAGAGGGCCTGGAGGCCCATCTGCCGCGCGACCCGCTCATCGCCGCGCACACCCACCTCGGTGACGAGTTGCTGCCTTTCGTCGCGCTGCTGCTGGCCGCGTCGCTCGCGCTCGTCGTGCTGGACCGGTATCGCGCCCGGGTGATCGGCCCGGCGCCGGCCGAAGGTCCGGGCGCGATGACCGTGGACCGCAAGGCGCGCACCCCGGTCTGGACCCGGGTGGCCGGTCTGGCGCTCGCCGTGGTCGTCGTGCTCATGGGCGTGGTGACGATGGTGCAGGTCGTGCGGATCGGGGACTCCGGTGCGCGGGCGGCGTGGAGCCGGGTGCACTACGTGCAGCCGGCCGCCCGTGGCCACCGCGGGAACGACGGCTGAGACGCGGACCGCGCGACGCCGACGGCGCCCGGCCCACTAGTCTGCGCGGATGGTGACCTGGAGCGGTGTGCCGGGTCCTCGCCGACTGGTCGGCATGGTCGCCGTCCTGTGTCTGGGACTGGCCGGATGCGCGGCGGGACCGCCCTCGGCGCCGCCGCGGACGCTCATGGTCTTCGCCGCGGCCTCCCTCACCGAGGCCTTCACCGCACTGGGCAAGCGATTCGAGCTGGACCATCCCGGCGTCACCGTCCGGTTCGACTACGCGGGCTCCTCCGATCTGGCCCAGCAGATCGTCAACGGCGCACCCGCGGACGTGTTCGCCTCCGCCAACGAGGCGACCATGAAGACCGTCACCGATGCCGGTCTCGCCGCCGGCCGCCCGACCGTGTTCGCCACCAACACGTTGCAGATCGCGACCGCACCGGGAAACCCGAAGCACATCGACGAATTCGTCGATCTGGCCAGACCGGGCCTGTCGGTGGTGGTGGCCGCGCCGCAGGTGCCGTGCGGCGCGGCCACCCGCCAGGTCGAGCGGATCACCGGGGTGACGGTGCGACCGGTCAGCGAGGAGTCCGACGTCAAGGCCGCGCTGAGCAAGGTGGTCAGCGGGGACGCCGACGCCG
>DASXOL010000262.1:0-5500 GCA_036494295.1 Pseudonocardiaceae bacterium | reverse complement strand
CTAACCCTGGCCGTCCTCGTCCTCGCTCGCGGCGTTGTGGGCGCCCGCCAGATCCTCTGCGGAAAGGTTGGCGGCATCGAGTGCTGCGCCCAACTCGGGATTCGACGTCTTGATCGCTGACAGCGCTTCAGCCATGTCACTGGGCGAGACACCCCCGCCGCCAGGTGCTGCAGCCTGTCCTTCCGGGTTTTCTTCGCTCATGCACGCAGGGTAGTGAAGTCGTCGTGGTGACGCACCCGTCGGTCAATCGACATGAGCGTGAAACATCGGCCATGACGTGCGCCCAGTGCGACCACCGAACTCGACATCTCGGCTGACGTCACACGAATGGTCAGACTATGACGCGGCGAAATGGATAAAATAGCCAGGCTTGTTACTCTGAGTCACACGCGCGGCGATGCCGAGTAGTAAATGGAGGAAAGGGATGCGTTAGCGCCTACCGGGAAGCCGCGTCGGGGCAGAAGACGAGGGAATCGCAGGCGGCAGCGCACGCCCAGGTCACAGGTCCTGACGAGTGCGGAACGCGAGAATGTGCAGCAGGCCGATCTGGGTCCCCGCTCCGCTGATCTCGCCGCGGGCGATCAGGTCCGGAATCGAGTCCAGGTCGATCCATTCGACCCGAGCGGCCTCATTGGGGTCCGAGGGCGCCCCGATGTACTCGGCTCCGCCGGCCAGGAACACCAGGTTCTCGAAGTCGGCGACGCCGGCCAGCGGTTGGAACGTGGTCAGCAGCCGGACCGTGCCGGGGCGCCACCCGGTCTCCTCCTCGACCTCCCGCGCGGCCGCGGCGTGCGGATCCTCGTCCGGGTCGACGTAGCCGCCGGGCAGTTCCCAGCTCCAGGAGTCCGGCACGACGCGGTGCCGCCAGATCATCAGCACCCGCTGCGCGGCGTCGTCGAGCAGCACGGTGATCGCCGCCCTCGGCAGCCGGAACACGTACTTCTCGAACCGCGCCCCGTCGGGCAGTTCGATGTCGGCGATGCTCACCCGCAGGTAGCGGGATTCGTCGATCAGTCGTTCGGTGTGGATCGTCCAGCGACGGCCCGGCTCCGGCATGGCGGTCGGGCGGGGGTCTGCCACGGTTAGAGACGTTCCGGGTCCGGGTTTGTGGCACTTGAAGAGACACCGACCGGACAGGAGACGCCGGTTCCGCCGATGCCGCAGTAGCCGTAGGGGTTCTTCGCGTCCGACAGGTACTGCTGGTGGTAGTCCTCGGCGTAGTAGAAGTCGCGCAGCGGGGCGATCTCGGTGCTGATCCGTCCGCGGCCCGCCGTGGTGAGCGCCTCCTGGTAGGCGGCTCTGCTCTGCTCCGCCTCGGCGGCCTGGTCGGCGTCGGTGGTGTAGACCGCCGAGCGGTACTGGGTGCCCACGTCGTTGCCCTGCCGCATGCCCTGGGTGGGGTCGTGGCCCTCCCAGAAGACCTTGAGCAGTTCGGGGTAGGAGATCTGCGCCGGGTCGAAGACGACCAGCACCACCTCGGCGTGCCCGGTGCGGCCCGAGCACACCTCCTCGTACGAGGGATTCGGGGTCTGTCCGCCCGCATAACCGACCGCGGTGGAGTAGACACCGGGAGTGCGCCAGAAGATCCGCTCAGCGCCCCAGAAGCACCCCATCCCGAATACCGCGGTGTGCAGACCGTCCGGGAATGGTGGCACGATGTTATGGCCGTTCACGGCGTGCACCGGTGAAACGGGCATCGCGTCGGACCGTCCGGACAGAGCCTCGTCCGCGGTCACCATGCGGGTCTTGTCACGTCCGAATAGCGCCATGCGGCCAGGCTACGCCGGGCAACGACGCTCACTCCGAGGTAACGAGTATGTACGCAGCGTCTCATTACCGCCCGTACCCATGCACAATGGCCGCCGTCGCGGACGGTATCTGGAAGGGGGTGCCAGGGTGACCTGGCAGGACGAGCTACGGCGCCTCGACGAGGACATGACAGCAGGCCGTCTCTCCTCGGACGACTACCAGCGGCGCCGCGACGAGCTCATGGCCGAGCAGACCCAGGGCGACGAGCCGACCACCCGGCGCCCCCTTGCCCAGAACAGCCCCTTCCCGCCGGCCTTCCGCTGGGAGGCCGACCCGCCTGCGGAGTCGGAGAGCACCCAGGTGATGAACCCGGTCGGCGGTTCGCAGGACGACTCCTCCGACGAGACCCAGGTGGTGTCGCGACCCGAGCCGCCGCCGCGCTCCTCGTTCGAGGACTCCGAACGCACCCAGGTCGTCCAGGCCGGTCTCCCGCCCGCCCCGGCATACGGGCGGACCCCGTTCTCGCAGGAGAACTCCCTGTTCACCCCGGCGCAGAGTGGCGCATCGCCGTGGGGACAGCAGGATTCCACGCCGCCGTGGGCCTCCTCGGGCGTGCCCCCGATCCAGGAGCCGAACGCGAACTGGATGATGCAGGGCCCGGAGTCCTTCGAGAAGCAGGAGAGCTCCGGCAACACCGCCCGGATCCTGGCCATCGCGGGCGCCGTCGTGGTGCTGGTGGGCCTCGCGGTCGGCGCGTTCTTCCTGGTCCGTGCCGCAGGCAACGGAACCAGCACCGCCACCCCGCCGCCGCCCGCGGCCGCCGCGCCTGCTCCGCCGCCCGCCGCCCCCGCCGCGCCCCAGGGTCCGCCGATGGCCGCGCTGTCGGGCAGGCAGCTGGACACCTCGGCGCTGAAGGACTTCTCGCAGGTCAACCAGCTCGGATACCTCACCGACAGCGAGCTGCAGACGCTGGCGCAGTCGGGCCCCGGCGAGGCGCGGTTCGGCCTGTCCGACGACGGCAGCAACCGGCTGATCATCCTGATCGTGCGAGCGCAGGACGCCGCGGGTGCGGCCAAGCGGCTCGCCGACCTGCAGGTGCAGTTCAACCTCAGCGCGGAGGACGGCCCGCCCGGGGTCCGCGTGGCGGTCAACAACAGCGTGCCGGACGGCCCGCCCGTACTGCGCCGTGCGCACTACTCCTCGGGCGGCTACGTGGTGGAGGTCCAGGTGACCGGCAACAGCGTCTCGCAGGTCAAGACGCGGTTCGACCGGCTGCTCGCCGACCAGCTCGCCAAGCTCCCAGCCGATGGATGACGCAGGTGGGCCGGCGTTGATCGCCTGCACGATCGTCGCGCGCAACTACCTGCCCGCGGCGCGCGTGCTGGCGGCGTCCTACCTGCATCACCACCCGGGTTCCCGGCTCGCCGTGCTGCTCATCGACGCCGTCGAGTCCGAGCTGCCCGAGCTGACCAGCCGATACGGCGAGGAGTACCGCACGCCGGACGCGCTGGACCTGGACCGCGACGAGTTCGCCAGGATGGCCGCCACCTACACGGTCACCGAGCTGAGCACCGCCCTCAAACCGTGGCTGCTGCGCAACGCGCTGCAGCACGGCGAGGTCGCGCTCTACCTGGATCCCGACATCGAGGTCTACGCGCCGCTGCCCGACCTGGCCGAGCGGGCGATCGAACACGGCATCGTGCTCACCCCGCACGTGCTGGAGCCGATGCCGCGCGACGGGCTGCGCCCCACCGAGGCCGACATCATGGCCTCCGGGGTGTTCAACCTCGGCTTCATCGCGGTCTCCGCCACCGCGGAGCCGTTCCTCGTCTACTGGCAGCAGCGGCTGCGCACCGACGCGATCTCCGCGCCCAGCGAGCAGCTGTTCACCGACCAGCGCTGGGTGGACAACGTGCCCGCGCTCTTCCCGCACACCGTGGTGACCGACCCGGGCTGGAACGTCGCCTACTGGAACGTCTACCAGCGGCCGCTGCGCACCGGCGCCGGCGGCGAGCTGCGGGCCGGCGGTCAACCGCTGCGCTTCTTCCACTTCAGCGGCTACCGCCCGGAGAAGCCCTGGCTGCTGTCCACCCACTTCGCCGACCGGCCGCGCGTGCTGCTGTCCGAGCACCCCGCGCTGGCGGCACTGTGCGACGGCTACCGCGAGCGGCTCGTCGCCGAGGGCTACGCCAAGACCCTCGAATCGGTGCCGTACCGGTTCAACACCCTGGCGGACGGCACACCGCTGCCCGCGGCGCTGCGCAGGGCCTTCCGCGCCGCGTGGCTGCGCGCCGAGAACGACGGGTCGACGGCGCCGCCGAGTCCGTTCGCTGCCGATCCGGATCCGTTCCTCACGTGGGCGACCAGCCCCGCCGACGCCGCCCAGCGCCGCGCGGGCTCGAACCGCTGGGCGATGGCCGTCTGGCAGTCCCGCGCCGACCTGCGGCAGGCCTTCCCGCACCCGCTGGGCGTCCACGCGGGCGCCTTCCGCCGCTGGTGCGCGGAGTCCGGCGTCGCGGAGGGGAACCTCCCGGCGTCCGCGGTGCCCCGCGAGATCGGTCACCAGCCGGTGCCGGTGAACCCGGCGCCGGGGGTGAACGTGCTCGGCTACCTCACCGCCGAACTCGGCGTCGGCGAGCTGGGCAGGCTGGTGCACGACGCGGTGGTGGCCACCGGGTTGCCGGTGGCCACGGTGGTCGAGGACGCCTCGGTGGCCAACCGCACCGAGCATCCGCTGCCGCCGACCGTGGTGCCCGGCCCGCCCCGGCACCCGGTGACGGTGCTCTGCGTCAACGCGGACATGACGTCGAGCACCCTGGACGCCTACCCGGAGCTGGCCGGCGACCGGTACGTGATCGGCGTGTGGTCCTGGGAGCTCGACGAGTTCCCGCCGTCCCTGCACCACGCCTTCGCCCGGGTGAACGAGATCTGGACGATCAGCGAGTTCTGCCGGCGGGCCATCGAGGCGCACTCACCGGTGCCGGTGCACACCTTCCCGGTGCCGGTGCGCGAGCAGCCCGCACCCGCCGCGCCCGCCGCCGGTGACCGGCGCGACGGCGGGAGCGCGCGGTTCCTCTTCGCCTTCGACCACAACAGCGTCTTCGACCGCAAGAACCCGCTCGGCGCGGTCACCGCGTTCCAGCGGGCGTTCCCCGGTGACGAGCCGGTGCAGCTGGTGATCAAGTCGATCAACGGGGACCGCCACCCGGCCGACCGGGAGCGGCTGCGCGCGGCGGCCGCGGGCGACCCGCGGATCGAGCTCGTGGAGCACTACCTGGCCGCCGACGAGGTGGCCAAGCTGTTCACCACCGCGGACTGCTACCTCTCGCTGCACCGCTCGGAGGGCTTCGGCCTCACCGTCGCCGAGGCGATGGCGCACGGGCTGCCGGTGATCGCCACCGACTACTCGGGAAGCAGCGAGGTGCTCCCGCCGAGCGCCGGCTGGCTGGTGCCGATGTCGCTGACCACCGTGGGTCCCGGCAAGAGCCCGTATCCCGCCGACGCGCACTGGGCCGAGCCGGACCTGGACGCGGCGGCGGGCGCCATGCGTGCCGTCGTGGCCGACCCGCAGGAGGCCGCCAGGCGCGGCGCCGCGGGGCGGGCGCACGTCGCGGCGACCCGCAGCCCGCGGGCCGCGGCGAGCTGGGTGGCGGATCGGCTCACCGCCGCGTTCGGCCAGTGGCAGCAGAACCACGGCGTGCTCGGTCGGCCCGCGGACGGCCCGCTGGAGCCGCTGGCCACCGCCAGGGAG
>DASXOL010000261.1:0-8849 GCA_036494295.1 Pseudonocardiaceae bacterium | reverse complement strand
CTCGGTGAGGTGCACCATGCGCCGCCCCTCGGTCTGCTCGGTGCGGACCAGCCCCTCGTCCTCGAGCTGGGCGATGGTGGGGTAGACCGATCCGGGGCTCGGCCGCCACCGCCCCGCACTGCGGGCGCTGATCTCCTGGATGATCTCGTAGCCGTGCCTGGGCTGGTCGGCCAGCAGTGCGAGCACCGCGGTGCGCACGTCGCCCCGCGCGGCCCGGCCCCCCCTGCGTCCCCAGCCGAAGCCCGTTCCCGGTCCGGAGCCGGGGCCGAAGCCCGGCCCGAAGCCGAGGCCGGGACCGAAGCCGAAGCCCGGCCCGCGCCGCGACCGGTGCGGATGCCGCCCCCTGCCGCGGCGGTGTTCGCCGTGGTCCGGGCGTCGCGGGCCGGGGTCGGCCGGGTCCTCGTGTGTCATCGCGGTGTGTGTCATCGCGGTGTGGGTCATCGGGGTGTGTGTCATCGCCGGGTAGGTCATGGCAGCCCATCCGGCCGCGAGGCGGTCCCACCACATCCCGTCATGTCCTGCGGAGTATGTCGTCATGGTCGTCTCCTATCGTCGATAGTCAACGATACATCGCGATCGACCGGATGGCATCGGTTATGTCAAGATCGATTTCACAGCTGCGGTCGTCGGAGGGCAGGCTCGTCCCATGCCGTTGGGAATGCGACATCTTGTGCCCTTCCTCGCCGCAACGTTGCGCAGTCCCGCCACGATGGGTGCGGTGGCGCCGAGTTCGTCGCGTCTGACCGCCCGGCTGGCCAGCGTGGTGCCCCGGCTCGGCGAGCCGGTGGTGGTCGAGCTGGGGCCCGGAACGGGGTCCTCGACGGCCGCCATCGAGCACCGCCTCGCGGGCCGGGGCAGGCACGTGGCCGTGGAGATCGATCCGCGGCTGGCGGCGCACCTGAACGCCGAATACCCGGACGTGGAGGTGCTGGTGGGCGACGCGGTCGAGCTG
This sequence comes from Pseudonocardiaceae bacterium, assembly GCA_036494295.1. Lineage (GTDB taxonomy): Bacteria > Actinomycetota > Actinomycetes > Mycobacteriales > Pseudonocardiaceae. Next base: position 7,897 of record DASXOL010000261.1, on the reverse strand, counting down.
GAGCGCCTGCTCGCCGAGCACGACGTGCCCGGTGCCGACGCCGTGCTCAGCGGCCTGCCCTGGTCGCTGATCAGCACGGACGCGCAGCACGCCATCATCGAGGCGATCGCCCGGTCGCTTCGGCCGGGCGGCGCCTTCACCACCCTGGCCTACCTGCACGCACTGCCGATGAGCGGCGCACGGCGCTTCCGCGGGCTGCTCGGCGAGATGTTCGACGAGGTGCTCACCACCCGCACCGTGTGGCGGAACCTGCCCCCCGCGGTCAGCTACGTCTGCAGGCGTCCCTACCTGCGCAGCGGCTGACCCGCCGGGTCACTGCACGAGCGCGGCATCCTAGGGACCGGGTGTGACAACTCGGCGCAGGCCGGGTCGACATCCGGGGCAGTAGTCCACCGCAACCCCGCGATCCCCAGCTGCCGCAGCGCTCGCGCCTCTCCGGGCCCGCACCGGAGCACCGTTCGGTGTCATGAGCGCACCGCCCACCAGCCGTATCCGGCTCTCCGACCCCGCTGAACTCGTCGCCGCGATCCCGCACCTGCTCGGCTTCCACCCGCGGCAGTCCCTGGTTCTGCTGGCCCTGCACGGCAAGCGCCTCGGGCTCACCCTGCGGGCCGATCTCGTGGACGCCACCCAGGCCCCGCTGCTGGCCGACCAGATGCTGGCGCCGCTGGCCCGTCAGGAACCCACCGGCGTCGTCCTGGTCGTGATCGGGGGCGAGTACCAGGCAGACCACGGGCCGCCGCACCGCGATCTGGTCGACGTGTTCGACGAGACGCTCGCCGCGGCGCACGTGCCGCTGGTACACGCGATCTGGACCGCGGCCACCGCAGCGGGCGCACCCTGGCGCTGTTACGACGACCCGGCCTGCGCGGGAACCCTCGCCGACCCGGCTGCCACCCCGTTGGCGGCGGCGGCCGTCGCGGCGGGGGTGGTGACCTTCGGCGCGCGGGAGGATCTCGTCGCGCTGCTCGCCGACCGCGATCCCGACGCGCTGTCCCGGCGCTCGGCGCTGCTCCAGGCCGCGGACGGCGAACACCCGCTGAGCGCCAGGCTGGTCGCGCGCCGTCTGGCGCTGCTCGAACGGCTGCACCGGCAGGCGGGTTCCGGCGACGTCGTGCTCGACGACCACTCCGTCGCCGAGGTCGCCTCCGCGCTCTGCGACCACCGGGTTCGCGACGCGTGCCTGCCCTGGTGCACGGGGCCGGACGCGGTCGCGGCCGAGCGGCTGTGGCTGGCGCTGGTCCGGGCCACCCCGGCACCGGAACGGGCCGAACCCGCGGCGCTGCTGGCGCTGGTCGTCTACCTGCGCGGAGACGGGGCACTGGCCGGGGTCGCGCTGGACGCGGCGCAGGAGGCGTGCCCGCAACACTCGCTCTCCGCGCTGCTGCGGGCGGCATTGGACGGCGGTCTGCCGCCCGACGTGCTACGGACCGTGGCGATCGACGCCGCGGAGGCGCTGCGGCCGTCCCGTCCGAAACCCCGCCGGTCCCGCCGGCGTCGCCGCGGCCGATGACGTGCTCAGCCCCTGGAGCGGGCGAACTCCCACGCGTCGGACACGATCTCGGTGAGCTCGGCGCGTTCCGGCTTCCAGCCGAGCTCGCTGCGCGCCCGGTCGCTGGAGGCGATGAGGACCGCGGGGTCACCCGGGCGGCGATCACCGACCTCTGCCGGGATGGCGTGGCCGGTGACCTCACGGCAGGTGTCCACCACCTGCTGGACCGAGAAGCCGGTGCCGTTGCCGAGGTTGTAGATCCGGTGTTCGCCTGCCACCGCGTGTTCGAGCGCCAGCTCGTGCGCCTCGGCCAGGTCGACCACGTGGATGTAGTCGCGGATACAGGTCCCGTCCGGGGTCGGCCAGTCCTGGCCGAAGACCATGATCTTCGCGCGCCGACCGAGCGCCACCTGCAACACGAGGGGGATGAGATGGGTCTCGGTGCCGTGCCGCTCGCCGTACCGGCCGTAGGCCCCGGCCACGTTGAAGTACCGCAAGCTCACCGCGGCGATGCCGTGCGCCGCCGCGTAGGAGCTGATGGCGTGGTCGATGGCGAGTTTCGTCGCACCGTAGGGATTGGTCGGCATGGCGGCGGCGTCCTCGGTGATCGGCACCGCAGTGGGTTCGCCGTACGTCGCCGCCGTGGAGGAGAACACCAGCCGGGGCGTGCCGTGCGCCCGGATCGCCTCCAGCAGCCGCACCGAGGCGACCACGTTGCCCATCCAGTAGCGCTCGGGCTGCGCCATCGACTCTCCGACCAGCGAGCGGGCGGCGAAATGCAGCACCCCGTCGAAACCCTCGGCCAGCAGCTCGGCCGCGTCCTCGACCGTGGCCTCGACGAACCGGCATCCCGGCGGCACCGCGTCCGCGTGCCCGGTAGACAGGTCGTCGAGCACCACGACCTCGTGTCCCGCCTCCTGCAGGCGAGCCGCGCAGACGCTGCCGACGTAGCCTGCCCCGCCGGTGACCAGCAGGCGCATCCGGTGCGGGCGGGTCACCGGCGCTGGCCCAGCACAGCGTGCGCCAGCGCCGCCTCGACCTCGACCGTGGATCCGCCACCGGAGAGTGGCACCGGGTGGCCCACCCGGAGCTGGGCGCCGACCTGCACCACGTTGCCGGGCACCGCGTCGACCTTGTGCAGGTCCGCCATCAGTGCCGGATCGAGCTGGACGTGTTCGGCGATCCGCCGCACCTCCACCGTTCCGCCGCCGCGCCGGGCCATCTCGTCGAGCCGGACGAGGTCGGGCTCGACCGCCGCGGTCGGCTCCCCGCCCAGCTCGTCGAGACCGGGGATCGGGTTTCCGTACGGGGAGGTCGTGGGGTTGCCCAGCAGCGCGATCAGCTTGCGCTCCACCGCGTCGCTCATCACGTGTTCCCAGCGGCAGGCCTCGGTGTGCACCTGCTCCCACTCCAAGCCGATCACATCGACGAGCAGGCGCTCGGCGAGGCGATGCTTGCGCATCACCGAGGTCGCCCGGCTACGGCCCGCCGCGGTCAGCTCGAGGTGCCGGTCGTCTGCGACGGTCAGCAGCCCGTCGCGCTCCATCCGAGCCACTGTCTGGCTCACCGTGGGCCCGCTCTGCCCGAGGCGCTCGGCGATCCGCGCGCGCAGCGGGACCACCCCTTCCTCCTCGAGCTCGAAGATGGTGCGTAGGTACATCTCGGTGGTATCGATGAGATCGTTCACACCAGGCTCCTTCATCCACTGCCATCGTAGTGGTCGCGAGTGCAAGCAGTGGCGCTGCCAGGTGCTTGTAGGCCGTATCAGTGGTGTGAACAGTCCGTGCCGTTACGGTCCGCTCGCCTGTGGCGGCAGGATGGGTGCCATGCGCCCGGTGATCTCGCCCGCGGAACTGGCCGACCTGCTCGCGTCCTCCGACCCCCCTGTCGTGGTGGACGTGCGGTGGAGCCTCACCGGCCCGCCCGGCCGGGAGGACTTCGCCGCGGGCCGCCTGCCCGGCGCGGTCTACCTCGACATGGAAAGCGAGCTCGCGGCGGCGCCGGGGCCGGGCGGGCGCCATCCGCTGCCGGATCCGGCGACGCTGCAGGCCGGTCTGCGCCGGGCGGGTATCGGCTCCGACCGGGCCGTCGTCGCCTACGACGCCGCGAACGGGTCGGTGGCCGCGCGGCTCTGGTGGCTGTTGCGCTGGGCGGGACATCCGCGGGTCGCGGTGCTCGACGGGGGCATGGCCGCATGGCGAGCGGCCGGGTTGCCGCTCAGCACTGCGGAGACCGTCCCGCAGACCGGCACCATCACGGTCCGGCCGGGTGCCATGCCGGTGCTCGACGCCGCGGACGCGGCGGCGCTGGCCCGCGACGGTGTACTGCTCGACGCGCGGGCGGCGCCGCGCTACCGGGGGGAGAACGAGCCGGTGGACCCCCGGGCCGGGCACGTCCCCGGCGCCCGCAGTGCGCCGTTCAGCGCGCTCACGGACGGCGAGGGACGGTGGCATGCGCCTGAGGCGTTGCGTGACCTCGCGGCCCACTGGGGGGTGGGCGAGCCGGGCGGCCCGGTATCGGTGGGTGCCTACTGCGGGTCGGGGATCAACGCCTGCGCGCTCGTGCTCGGGCTCGAACTCGCGGGCGTGACCAGTCCCGAGCGGCCCGCCGCGCTGTACGCGGGGTCCTGGTCCCAGTGGTGCACCGATCCGCAGCGCCCGGTCGCGACCGGGGAGGAGCCGGGATGACCAGCCACCGGCGCGGCAGCGCAGGCCCTCCCAGGAGCGTGCCGCCCGGCGCGAGCGGCCGGTAGCGTCGGCCACCATGACTTCCCCGCGCACGGCAGTCGTGTGGAGCGACGCCTTTCTCGGCTACGACCTGGGCAGCGGGCATCCGCTCGCCCCCATCCGGCTCGACCTGACCATGCGCCTGGCGCGCGCGCTGGGTGTCCTGGACGGAGTGCAGACCCTGGAGCCGACGCCGGCGACCGACGAGGAACTGCAGACCATCCACTCGGACGACTACATCCGCGTGGTCAAGGGCGCACCGGGCACTCCCGGGTACGCCGGGCACGGGCTCGGCACCGCGGACAATCCGGTGTTCCCGCAGATGCACGAGGCGTCGGCGCTGGTGGCGGGTGGGTCACTGCTGGCCGCCGACGAGATCCTGGCCGGCCGTGCGAACCGGGCGGTGAACATCGCGGGCGGGCTGCACCATGCGATGCGCAACTACGCCTCGGGCTTCTGCGTGTACAACGACTGCGCGCTGGCGATCCGCCGGCTCCTCGACGGCGGCGTGTCCCGGGTGGCCTATGTGGACATCGACGTGCATCACGGCGACGGTGTGCAGGAGGCGTTCGTCGACGACCCGCGGGTGCTCACCATCTCGCTGCACCAGCATCCGGTGACGCTCTGGCCGGGCACCGGCCACTCCAAGGAGATCGGCGCCGCAGGCGCGGAAGGACGAGCGGTGAACCTGCCGCTGCCGCCCGGTACGAGCGACCGGGGCTGGTTGCGCGCCTTCCACGCCGTGGTCCCCGGCCTGCTGCACAGCTTCGGCCCCGAGGTGCTCGTGACCCAGCACGGCGCCGACACCCATGCCGATGACCCGCTGGCCGATCTCGCGTTGTCGGTGGACGGCCAGCGTGCGGCGCATCGGGCGCTCGGTGCCCTCGCGGAGACCACCGCGCAGGGGCGCTGGCTGGCCCTCGGCGGGGGCGGCTACTCGCTGTTCCGGGTGGTGCCGCGGACCTGGACGCATCTACTGGCCACGGTGCTCGACCGCGAGGTCGACCCGAACACCCCGCTACCCGCGGACTGGGTGGCCCACACCGCCACCGTGGCACGCGGGGTCCGGCTGCCGACCTCGATGTCCGACGGCAGCACGCCCGAGTGGTCGGCATGGGACGGCTCCGGCGAGGACGGCGTGGACCGCGCAATCCTGGAGACCCGCAGAGCGGTCTACCCGCTGTTCGGGCTCGACCCTGAGGACCCCCGCGACTGAACCGACATGAGCGCACCTGAGACGCCCCGCACGCACGCGAGCTACCCGCCGCACTGGGAAGCCGATGTCGTGCTCTCCGACGGGGGCACCGTCCACCTGCGACCGATCCGTCCCTCCGACGGCCAGGCGCTGCTGGACCTGCACGCCAGGATGAGCATGCGCACCCGCTACCTGCGCTACTTCGGGCCGTATCCGACGATGCCCGAACGCGACGTGGAGCGGTTCACCCACGTCGACCACCATGACCGGGTCGCACTGGTCGCCCAGCTCGGCGACGACATCATCGCGGTGGGCCGCTACGAGCGCCTGGAACCGGACGGCGACGCCGCCGAGGTCGCCTTCGTCGCCGAGGACGCCCACCAGGGCCGGGGGCTGGCCTCGATCCTGCTGGAGCACCTCACCGCCGCGGCACGCGAGCGCGGCCTGCGTCGTTTCGTCGCCGAGGTGCTGGCCGAGAACGCCACGATGGTCCGGGTGTTCCGCGACGCCGGCTACCAGATCAAGCGCGCCTTCGACAGCGGCGTGCTGCATCTGGAGTTCGCCATCGACCCCACCGAGCAGTCCGTCGCGGTCGCGGAGGGCAGGGAGCAGGCGGCCGAGGCGCGCAGCGTGCACAACCTGCTGCACCCCCGCTCGGTGGCCGTGATCGGCGCGTCCTGCGACCCGAACAAGGTGGGCAGCGCGGTCCTGCGCAACCTGCTGCGCGGCGACTTCGCAGGCCCGGTCTACCCGGTCAACTCCGAGGCCCGCTCGGTGAACGGCGTCCGGGCCTACCCGTCCGTGCTGGAGATCCCCGACGAGGTGGATCTCGCGGTGGTCGCGGTGCCTGCCACCAATGTCGACGAGGTGATGGACCAGTGCCTGGCCAAGGGCGTCCGGGCACTGGTCGTGGTGACCTCCGGATTCGGCGAGACGGGCCCGCGCGGGGCGGCCGCCGAACTGGCCATGGTCCGGCAGGCACGGGCACACGGGATGCGAGTGGTCGGGCCCAACGCACTCGGCGTGGCCAACACCGACCCGGAGGTGCGGCTCAACGCCACCCTCGGGCCCACGGTGCCCGGATCTGGACGGGTCGGGTTCTTCGCCCAGTCCGGTGCGCTGGGCATCGCCCTGCTCGCCACCGCAGCCGAACGCGGGCTGGGCCTGTCGACCTTCGTCTCGGCGGGCAACCGGGCCGACGTCTCGGGCAACGACCTGCTGCAGTACTGGCAGACCGACCCGTCCACCGACGTGGTGCTGCTCTACCTGGAATCGTTCGGCAACCCACGCAAGTTCGCCCGGCTGGCGCGCCGGCTCGCCAGGGAGAAACCGATCGTGGCCGTGCGGTCCGGGCGCCACGGCAAGGCGCTGCGGCGCAAGACGCCCGAGTCGTCGGTGCCGGTCAGCGAGGACAGCGTGAACACGCTGTTCGAGCAGGCCGGGGTGATCCGGGTGGAGTCGGTGGGGCAGTTGTTCGACACCGCTCTGGTGCTCGCGCACCAGCCGCTGCCCGCCGGCGACCGGATCGCCGTCGTGGGCAACTCCACCGCGCTGGGTGTGCTCGCCGCCGACACCGCGCTCTCCCAGGGTCTCTCGCTCGCGGGCGATCCGGTCGACGTCGGTGCCGGCGCGAGTCCGCAGGAGTTCGCCGCCGCGGTCGCGGCCACGCTGGCCCGCGACGACATCGACGCACTGGTGGTGGTCTACGTGCCACCGGTCGCGGTGCCGGGCACCGCCTACGCGCGCGCACTGCGGGAGGCGATGACCGCCGCGTCGATCCCGGTGGTCTCCACCTTCCTCGCCGCCGAGGGCGTGCCCGCGGAGCTCGCGGTCCCCGGTCCCGGCGGGTTCCCCGGTCCCGGTTCGGTGCCGTCCTACCCGAGCCCGGAGCAGGCGGTCCTCGCGCTGGCCCGCGTCGTGCGCTATGCCCAGTGGCGGGCCAGGCCCGGCGGCCGGTTCGTCCGGCCGGAGCACGTGCAGGGCAAGCGGGCGCTGGAGCTGGCCACCAGCTGGGTCCGCCCCGGCTTCGCCGATCCGGCGGAGCTGACCGGCACGCAGGCCGGCGCAGCGAGGCCAGGGCGGCCGGAAGGGCCGGAAGGGAGGGAAGGAGCAAAGAAGCCGGAGGGGCCTGCGGCCGACGGCTCAGGCGACGGGCTGGTGCACCTCAGCGACGAGCAAACCCGCGAACTGCTGGCCTGCTACGGGATCTCGGTGGTGCCGACCTATCCGGTGGACGACGTGGAACAGGCCGTCGCGACGGCCGCTCAGCTGGGCCAGCCGGTCGCCCTCAAGGCGCTCGGCACCCGGGGCTGGCAGCTCTCCGAGCTGACCGGTGTCCGCCTCGACCTGCAGTCCGCCGATGCGGTGCGGGCCGCCTACGAGGACCTCGCGGCCACCGCGTCGCACGGCATCGTGGTCCAACGGATGGTCGCCAAGGGGCGGGGTTGCGTGATCGGCGTCCAGGACGATCCCTCGTTCGGCTCG
>DASXOL010000260.1:0-14416 GCA_036494295.1 Pseudonocardiaceae bacterium | reverse complement strand
TGTCCTGCGGCTTCACCGACACGACCAGCACGTCGGCCTCGGCGGCCGCGGTCGCGGTGTCGACCGCGCGCACGCCGTAGGTCTCCTCCAGCTCGGCGGCCCGGTCCGGGTAGCGCTCGGTGAACAGCAGATCGCCGGGGCTGCGGCCCGCGGCGAGCAGACCGGACAGCAACGACTCGCCGATCTTGCCCGCGCCCAGCACAGCGATGGTGGTCATGGCGGGCAGGGTGCCACAGTGTCGGTCGGCAGCTCAGTGCGGCAGGGGTTGCCACCTCGACCGGAGCGAGGGCCGCGGCTCATCGGGTGGACACGATGGCGCGCAGCGTGAAGGCGACGTTGGCGGGCCGTTCGGCGATGCGCCGGACCAGGTAGGCGTACCAGTCCGAGCCGTAGGGCAGGTAGACCCGCACCGTGTCGCCCGCCGCGGCCAGCCGCCGTTGCTCGGCGGGCCGGATCCCGTAGAGCATCTGGTACTCGAAGGTGCCCGGCGCCCGGCCGTGCCAGCGCGCCCGCTCCCCGACGATGGCGACCAGCCGCGGGTCGTGCGTGGCGAACATCGGGTATCCCGACCCGGCGAGCAGCACGTTGGCACAGCGCACGAAGCTGCGCGCCACCTCCTGCGCCTCGCGGTAGGCCACCTCGCCGGGTTCGGCGTACGCGCCCTTGCACAGCCGCACGCGCGACCCGGACACCGCGAGCGCGCGGCAGTCGTCCAGTGTCCGGCGCAGGTAGGCCTGCAGTACCGCCCCGGTGCCCGGCCACTGGTGGCGCAGCTCGGCGAGCACGGCCAGGGTGGAGTCGGTGGTGGTGTGGTCCTCCGCGTCCAGCGTCACCGTGGTGCCGGTCAGCTGCGCGGCCGCGCAGATCCGGGAGACGTTGCGCAGCGCGAGCGCCTTGTCGAGCTGCTGGCCGACGGCGGAGAGCTTCACGCTGACCTCCGCGCGATCGGCCAGACCCGCGTCGCGCAGCCCGTCCAGCAGATCCTGGTAGGCCCGCACGGTGGCCTCGGCGCCCGGCTCGTCGCTGATGCTCTCGCCCAGGTGGTCCACGGTCACGGTCAAGCCGTCGGCCACCAGCGCGCCCGCCGCGGCCACCGCCTGCTCGGTGGTCTCACCCGCGACGAAGCGCCGGACCAGGCCGCCCGTGATCGGCGCGGTGCTCACCAGTCTCCGCACGGCTGGATGGGCAGCGGCGGCGAGGATCGTGGAGCGCAGCACGGTGCTGCACGGTAGCCCCCCGGCGGCAGCCGGGTGCAGGCCCGCTCAGAGGTGCAGCCGCGCGAAGAGCAGCGACTCGGTCAGCATGGCGTGGCGCTCGGCGCGGTTGCGGGCCCGTCGGGTGCTGACCTCGAGCACCACGGTGCCGCTGAAGCCGTCCTCGGCCAGCCTGCGGCAGATCTCGGCGCAGGGCTGGTTGCCGCGGCCGGGTACGAGGTGCTCGTCCCGAGGGGCACCGGTGCCGTCGGCCAGATGCAGGTGCGCGAGCGCCGGGCCCATCCGGTCCGCCAGCGCCATCGCGTCGTCCCGCGCGGCGGCGGTGTGCGAGAGGTCCAGGGTGTAGTGCGCGAATCCGACGTCGGTCGGATCGGGGGACGGCGCGAAGCTGGAGACCGCGAGGCGGCCGCGGCGCAGCGGGAACATGTTCTCCACCGCGATCCGGACCGGGCTGGACTCCTCCAGCTCGGCCACCTGGCCCGGGAAGCTCGCGACGTAGGTGCGCTGCCAGCGGAACGGCGGGTGCACCACCACGGTGTCCGCACCCAGTTCGGTGGCCGCCTGGACGGTGCGGTCCAGCCGCTGGGTGGGATCGGCCGTCCACACCCGCTGGGTGATCAACAGGCACGGCGCGTGCAAGGCGAGGATCGGTACCTCGTTGCGCTCGGCCAACGCGGCGAGCCCCGCCACGTCCTGGCTGACCGGGTCGCCCCAGATCATCACCTCGACGCCGTCGTAGCCGATCTGCTTCGCCAGTTCGAAGGCGACAGTGGTCGGTTCAGGCCACACCGATGCGGTCGACAGCGCTACCCGGATCGGAGCTGCTGAGGGCACCGCCTAGCGGCCGACCAGCAGCAACGCCGCAGGGGACACCGTGACGAACAGGCCCACCAGCACGGCGATCACCGTTGTCTGGAGGTCCTCGGCCTTGCGGACCCGGCGGACCACCCAGACCAGCCCGGTGATGACCGCGAGAGCCACCACCAGCGCCACGACCGGGATCCGCTGCCAGAGCCATTCGAGGATCAGCCACAGTCCGGCACCGCCGATGACGCCGACACCGATCTGGGTGGCCATCACCGCCCACTCCCGGACCGGGGAGGCGTACTCGTCCGCATCGACGTCGTCCTCGGGATCGACGGCCAGGTCGTAGTCCGGGGCGTCGTCGTACGCGGTGAAGTCGGGATCCTCGTCGATCAGGTCGTCGGGCTCCTGCCGCGGCATGGCCTGCGTACTCGCGCCCAGGCCTGCGGGAGGTCCCTCGGCACGGGACGATTGGCGCCCGTACGTCGGGGCCGGCTCGACCGGCGCGGTGGCGGGCCGGAACGCCGTGGTCGGCGGCGGGCCGGGAACCTGCTCGACCGAGGCATGTTCGACCGGCGGATGCTGGATCGCGGGATGATCGACCGGCGCAGCCGCTGCGGTGCCCAGGGGCGCCGATTCCACCGGCGCGGACAGCGCGGTCCCGTCGAGCCGGGCGAACTGCTCCGTGCTGGGCCCGTCTGATAGCGCCGGTGCGGCGAACGGTTCCTGGCGTCCGCCCAGCGGCGGCAAGCCTGACCAGGTCTCCTGTTCACGAGCACCATTGCCGCGGTACCGGTCGCGGTCGGCGGGTCCGGACGGACGGCCGCCCAGGTCCGCGCGACCCCGGCCGTCGACTGCCGCGGGCCCTGGGCCGCGTGTCGTGCCGAAGTCCGGCCAGCCGTTGCCGTTGCCCGTGCCGTTGCCAGTGCCGTAGTCGTTGCCGGTGCCGGTGCCGGTGCCGTTGCCCGTGCCGTAGTCGTTGCCGTAGTCGCTGCGGTGCCCGCCGCCCAGGTCCGACCAGTCGCGCCGATCGGTGGCGGCGCCGTTCTCGTCGCTTCGCGGCGCCACGGAAGCGCCGTTCGTGCTGTTGGGGCCGGTGAGGTGACCCCAGCTGTACCCGGTGGCCCAGCTGGGCTTGTTAGCGTCGGTAAGCCCAGCTGACGGGCCGTTCGAGATGCCGTTGGAGGCGCTGGGAGGACTCGGCGGGAAGCCGTTCGACGGGGCGATCGGCGGATAGATGCTGTTGTAGTCGACCGACTCGGCCTCGGCCGCCCGCCGGCGGGCGGCGCGCCCGGTGCTGGGCATCGGGCCGCTGTCGGTCTGGACCCGCTGGATGATGGACTGCGGAGCCGTGTCGCCGTCGCCCGGCTCGCGGCGTCGGCGCCGTCCGGTCGTCGGCGGAGCCGCCTCGCCGTAGCGGGCGAGCAGGTCGGCCACGCTGTGCTGGGCCCGTTCGCCGGGCTCGCTACTTCGACTCATCGTCTCTCACCGTGCCCCCCGTGCGGCTATTCGTCCAGTCCGTCGAGGCGGGCGGCGCCCCGGCTGCGCTGTCCGGTCGATTCCGTCCAGCCAGTCCAGCCTCCGCAGGATCACGCCTTCTCGCAGCGCCCACGGGCACAGTTCCAGCTCGTCGACGTCCAGCGCGCGCATCGCAGCCTGCGCGACCAAGGCTCCCGCCACGAGCTGGTGGGATCGGCTGGCGCTCACGCCCTCCAGTTCGGCCAGGTCGGTCGCGGACATCCGGGAGATGAAGGCGATCACCTGGCGAAGGCCGGCGTCGGTGAGGGTACGACGCACCCGCAGGCCGGCCGAGGAGGGGGCCGCACCGGTGAGCCTGGCCAGCGACCGGAACGTCTTGGAGGTCGCCACCACCCGATCCGGGCTGCCCGCCTTGCGCAGCTTCCTGGCCGGCGCCGCGAGCTGCTCGTCGATGTGCTCGCGCAGCTCGTCGAGCTCCTTGTGCCGGGGCGGGTCGTTGGTGAGCCAGCCCCTGGTCAGCCTGCCCGCGCCGAGCGGGAGCGACACCGCGATGTCGGGCTCCTCGTCGAGCCCGCCCGCGATCTCCAGCGAACCACCGCCGATGTCCAGCATGAGCAGCCGCCCCGCGGACCACCCGTACCAGCGGCGAACCGCCAGGAACGTGAGAATCGCCTCCTGCTCACCGGAGAGGACCTCGAGGGTCACCCCGGTCTCGGCCTTCACCCTGGTGAGCACCGCGGCGGCGTTGGAAGCGTCCCGCACCGCCGAGGTCGCGAAGGCCATCAGGTCCTCACAACCCATCACCGAGGCCGCGTCGGCGGCCTCGCGCACCTGGTGAACCAGCCGGTCGGCACCTTCGCGGGTGATCTCGCCGCTGGTGTCGAGCTGCTCGGCGAGCCGGAGCACCGACTTCTCCGAGGTCTTGGGCATCGGGTGGGCGCCGTGATGGGCGTCCACCACCAGGAGGTGGACGGTGTTGGAACCCACGTCGAGCACGCCAAGTCGCACGAGGCGCCAGATTACCTCTCGTAATGGTCTTCGTCTCGGTGATCTCACTCCTGGCGGGCGATTACCCGATCAGGTGTCGTACTTGTAGCCGAGGCCGCGCACGGTCACCAGGTGCTGGGGAGACGAGGGATCCGGCTCGATCTTCGAGCGCAGCCGCTTCACGTGGACGTCGAGGGTCTTGGTGTCGCCGACGTAGTCGGCCCCCCACACCCGGTCGATCAGCTGGCCGCGGGTGAGCACCCGGCCCACGTTGCGCAGCAGGTATTCCAGCAGGTCGAACTCCTTGAGCGGCAGCGCCACCTCCTCGCCCGCGACCGTCACGGTGTGCCGCTCCACGTCCATCCGCACCGGCCCCGCCTCGAGCACCGCGGGGGACAGCGTGGCCTCCACCTCGCCCTCGCCGCCGCGCCGCAGTACGGCACGGATCCGGGCGATCAGCTCCCGGGCCGAGTACGGCTTGGTCACGTAGTCGTCGGCGCCGAGTTCGAGGCCGACCACCTTGTCGATCTCGCTGTCCCGCGCGGTGACCATGATCACCGGGACGCTGGAGCGGGCGCGGAGCTGCTTGCAGACGTCGGTGCCGCTCATGCCGGGCAGCATCAGGTCGAGCAGCACGATGTCGGCACCGTTGCGGTCGAACTCCTCGAGCGCCGCGGAGCCGGTCGCTGCCACCGCGGCGGCGAAGCCCTCCTTGCGCAGCAGGAAGGCCAGTGGATCCGCGAAGGACTCCTCGTCCTCGACGATCAGCACCCTCGTCACAGCGTTCCTCCCACGTGTTCGGGTCTCGATGGCGTGTTCGGTGTGGCTCGTGATTTGTCTGGCTTCTCGGACTTGCCGGGCTTGTCGCTGTTCTCGGTGTTCTCGGTGGCCTGCGCCTCGGGGGTTTCCGGATGCGCGGGAATCCGCAGGGTGAAGGTGGAGCCGGTGCCGGGCCTGCTCCACAACCGCACGTGGCCGCCGTGGTTGGCCGCGACGTGCTTGACGATCGCGAGCCCCAGCCCGGTGCCGCCGGTGGCTCTGCTGCGGGCCTGGTCGACCCGGAAGAAGCGCTCGAAGACCCGCTCCTGGTGCTCGGGCGCGATCCCCAGCCCGCGGTCGGTCACCGCGATCTCGACGAACCCGTCCGCGAGCCGTCTGCTGACCGAGACCGGGCTCCCCGGCGGCGAGTAGGACACCGCGTTGTCGACCAGGTTGGACAGTGCCGTGATGAGCAGCGTGGCGTCGCCGTCGAGTAGCAGCCCGCTCGGCGGGTCGACGGTGATCCGGATGTCGGCGGACTCGGCGGCGAGCCGGCAGCGGGCCAGCGCCTCGCGCACCACCTCGTCGACCTCGACCGTGGCCAGTTCGGGCAACGGCTCGGCGCCCTGCAGCCGGGACAGCGCGATCAGCTCGGTGACCAGCGCGCCGAGCCTGGTCGACTCGTTGAGGATCTTGGTGCCGAACCGGCGCACCTCGTGCGGGTCGTCGGCGGCGTCCAGCACCGCCTCGGCGAGCAGCGCCACCGCGCCGACCGGCGTCTTGAGCTCGTGGCTGACGTTGGCGACGAAGTCGCGCCTGGTGGCCTCCAGCCGGACCGCATCGGACTCGTCCGAGGCGTCCACCACGGTGAAGCCGTCGCCCAGCGGCCGCACCTCGCCGAGCACCGCCGCGGGCGTGCGCCCGCTGCGGGTGGCCTGGTCCAGCGGCGACAGGTCGACCTGCGCCACCTCGCCGGTGTCCAGCACGTGCTCCGCGGCCTTCCACGCACGGTCGTCCGGGCGTACGCCGTGCACCAGGCCGAGTTCGGCGGCAGCGGGGTTGTGCAGCACCACGTCGCCGACCTTGTTGAGCAGCACCACCCCGTTGTGCGAGGAGAGCACCAGCCGCTCGATGAGGTCGGCGACGGTGGGGCCGTCGTCAGTACGGCGCGCCTGCGTGGTCGGACGGCGGCGACCGATCAGGACACCGATGCTCCCACCGACGAGGAGGACGCCGATCGCGGCGAGCACGACGGCTGCAAGTGGCACGAGGGAATCGTAAGCACCCCACAGGGTGCAGTTCCTAGACTCAACCCACCGACAGTGACGGTATACACCCGCAATGCGGGAGTCTTCGCCCGCCGTTCACCGGAGGTTCACCCCCCATGCCTTCTGCAGGCCTTCTGCAGAGCCCGGCGAGCTGGACTCAGCGACCCTGGTTGGCCACCACCGCGATGGCCTCCGCCGCCGCCTCCGGGTCGAGGTAGGTGCCGCCCCGGGTCCGCGGCCGCAGCTGCTCGTCCAGCTCGTAGCACAGCGGGATGCCGGTGGGGATGTTGAGCCCCGCGATGGTCTCCTCGTCGATCCCGTCCAGGTGCTTGACCAGGGCGCGCAGCGAGTTGCCGTGCGCGGCGACCAGCGCGGCCCGCCCGGCTCTCAGGTCGGCGGCGATCGCGGACTCCCAGTACGGGAGCATGCGGTCCACCACGTCGGCCAGGCATTCGGTCCGCGGCACCGCGATGCCGTCGTAGCGCGGGTCGGCGTCCTGGCTGAACTCGCTGCCCAGCTCGATCGGCGGCGGCGGGGTGCCGTAGGAGCGGCGCCACTGGGCGAACTGCTCGTCGCCGTACTCCGCACGGATCCGCGCCTTGTCCAGGCCCTGCAGCGCGCCGTAGTGCCGCTCGTTGAGCCGCCAGTCCCGGTGCACCGGGATCCAGTGCCGGTCGGCGACGTCCAGCGCGATGTTGGCGGTGTTGATGGCGCGGCGCAGCAGCGAGGTGTGCACCACGTCGGGCAGCAGCCCGGCCTCGCGGAGCAGGACTCCGGCCCGGACCGCCTCCTGTTCGCCCTGCTCGGACAGCGGGACGTCGACCCAGCCGGTGAACTGGTTCTTCGCGTTCCATTCGCTCTCGCCGTGACGGAGCAGGATCAGCGCGCCAATGCTCATACCCAGGCAGCTTGCCAGGTGTGCACCGGCCCGACGGCGCGGACGCGGGATCGTCACGCGACGGCTACCTTCCCTTCGCCGGCCCCGGCCGCACGGCGCCGCCGCGCCCTGGCGTACCGGCCTGACCGGCGACAACAGCGATCTGGGGCGAGCCGACCGTCCAGACCACGAGGAGGAGTCCGATGACCGAGCCGCTGGTGGCCGCACTCGGCGAGCGCCGTCCCGCCATCGATCCTGTGGCGTTTCTCGCACCGGGATGTTTCGTGTTGGGCGACGCCAGGATCGGCGCGCGCGCCGGGGTCTGGTACGGCACCGTGGTCCGCGCCGACGCCGAGGCGATCACCGTCGGCGACGAGACCAACCTGCAGGACGGCGTCGTGGTGCACGCCGACCCCGGATTCCCCTGCCACATCGGGGCCCGCGTCTCGGTCGGGCACCGTGCGGTCGTGCACGGCTGCACGGTCGGCGACGACGTGCTGGTCGGCATGGGCGCCACCGTTCTCAACGGCGCGCGGATCGGATCCTGGTCGCTGATCGCGGCAGGCGCGGTCGTGCTGCAGAACACCGAGATACCGGAAGGCTCGCTGGTGGCAGGCGTGCCGGGCAAGGTGGTGCGCACGCTCGGTGAGCAGGAGCGCCAGGCGATCGCCCTCAACGCGCAGGTCTATCTGCACCTGGCCGAACAGCACCGGACGATCGCTCCCGTCCCGCGCTGAGCCAATCGGGTTTGTCTCCGCCGACGGGTCTCAGGCACCCTCGGGCCGGTGGCCGTCGCGCTTCGGCGTCGCACGGTCGCCGATTGCAATGGTTCGGGTCGGGGATGATGGGAAAGATGGTGTGACGTGCAGGACGGCATCCCCGTCGGCGCTACTGGTCTGCCGTTGCCGACCCAGCCTCCGTGTGCCGCGGAGGACGGGTCGCTGTGCCAGAAGATCTACCACCTGACCGGGACGGACTGGCTGGCCCGCTACGCGGACTCCGTGGTGAACGCCGCCGTGTCGATCCTGATGATCGTCGTCGTCGCGTTCGTGCTGCGCGTGCTGCTCCACCGGGCGATCAACCGGTTCACCCACCGGGTCGACGACGGCCGGACGGCGATGTGGCTGCGCACCGCCCGGGAACGCGGCGGCAAGCCGGTCCAGAGCCAGCGCCCGAATCTGGCCCAGCGGCGCACCCAGCGGGCCAAGACCATCGGGTCGCTGCTGCGCTCGGTCTCCTCGTTCGTGATCTACGGCGTCGCCTTCATCATGGTGCTGTCCAAGGTCGGCATCAACATCGCGCCGATACTCGCCTCCGCCGGGGTGGTCGGGCTGGCCATCGGGTTCGGCGCGCAGAACCTGGTCCGGGACTTCCTCTCCGGCATCTTCATGATGCTCGAGGACCAGTACGGCGTCGGTGACACAGTGGATCTCGGCGAGGCCTCCGGCGAGGTCGAGGCGGTGGGGTTGCGCACCACGACGATCCGCGACGTCAAAGGGACGGTCTGGTACGTGCGCAACGGCGAGATCCTCCGCGTCGGCAACAGCAGCCAGGGCTTCGCGGTGGCGGTGGTCGACGTCCCACTGGCCCATCACGCCGACACCGACCTGGCCAGCGAGGTCACCCTGCAGGCCGCGCGCGAGGTCGCCGAAGGCCAGCACAAGGACGACGTCACCGAGGAGCCCAAGCTGTTGGGCGTGCAGTCGGTGACGTCGTACGGGGTCACCCTGCGGCTCACCGTGCGAACCAAACCGGGCCGGCAGTGGGCGGTCCAGCGCGCGCTCAACGCCCGGATGCAGGCGGCGCTCACCGCCGCCTCGATCCCCGCGCCGGGTGCCATGGTTCCCGCATCCGCCAACTGACCGGGCCCAGCGTCGGCCGGTCCCGGGCGTCGGCCGGGGCTGGCCACCGATGGCGGCCGAGATGTGACCCTGGGCCACGCGAACAGTCCTTTTCGACGGGTCGACCGCGACCTACGGTGAGTCCCGCTTCCCGCGCTAATCGAATGACTGGACGATCTATGCGAGATCTTGCGCTGCGGGTTCGCGAGCTCATCATCGCCACTGATCATTACCGGCAGGCCATCGCGGCCGCGGTCGGCGCGGGCACCCACGAGACCGCGACACTGGTGCAGCTGCACCTGTCCGGTCCGCTGACGCCCACCGCCATCGCCGAGAGCCTGGATCTGACGACCGCCAGCGTCACCGGGTTGCTGGACCGGCTGGCCGGTGCCGGTTTCGTGACGAGGAGCCCCAATCCCTGCGACCGGCGCAGCATCCTGGTGGGTCTCACCGAGGTCGGCGCACTGACCGCGAAGGCGATCTTCGACCTGTTCGCCGAGGACGTCGCCACGGCGCTGGCCGGGACCACCGCGCAGGCGGAACGAGACGCCACGACGCTGGCGATCGACCGGCTCATCGCCGTGCTGCGCCGCCGAGCCGCCGAATCGGACTTGGCGGCCCGATTCGCCTGCATCAGAGAAAACTCGGAAAGCTGATTATCGGGCAGCTAAGATACCAGGCGACATGCATTTTTCCGGGTCCCTGCGGCCAATTCTCCGAATCGAATAGCCCGAATGGGCGCTGGCCGTAAACGACTCGTCACGCATACATTAACTCGCGACGACGGCGTCTCCGGAACCCTGCTGTCACCCCGCCGTCGTCGCAGGGAACCGCTGGCCACCGGCCCTCCCCCGCCCCCCGGGATGGTGGGCGGCCAGCGGCTCCCCGCCATTCGACTACGCCCATAATCCCGCGCGTGCGCATTCCTCCGTGACCGCGTTCTGGATGCAGACTGCTGTTATCCGGGCCTCGATAACCGCGTTCTGCATCCAGAACGCGGTTTACGGCACGGGCAAAAGGCTCGGGACTAGCGCACGTGGCGGTGGCGGCCGCCGTATGTGCCGGGCAGGCCGCCCTCGGAGAGGTACTTGGCCTCCTCGGCGACCTCGCGGGTCAGGCAGGGCCACGCCGCGGCCGTGCCGTTGGCGTCGCGGCAGGCTTGGCAGTAGCCGTACGAATCGGGCACATGCGCGGCGAGCGCGGCACGCCACATATCGGGCATATCTGCCAGGATCGCTGCCATGCCCATCCGATGACCTCCAAGAGATCGATCCAGCTCACTGCGCCCGGCGAGGCTTGGGGCTAAGAAGCAACCCCTTTTCGACCCTGTTGTCAACGGATCCGTCGGCGGTGCTGACCTCGCTGCGCAATGGACGGTATCCGGTGTGTGACGGTGCTCGCTACCTCGGCAGCTGGCCAGGCGGAACGCGCCGGGTACGCGGATCGGATCCACGGCGACGAACGGTCCGGCGACATCGCGGCATCGCGCGCCTGCCCACCGGTCGATCCCGCCGCAGCGCCTGCGACGGCCCGATTCCCGCCCGCCTGGTGGTGCGCGTTGCCGGCTTCGGCCATCCACTGAACGGCCGGATACCGGCGCCGCTCGGGCGCCCGGCGAGGAGCCTGCGGCGTCCGGAAAGCGGGGATCGGCATGGCGTGCGTCACACTACGGCCCACCTGCGCCGGGGCCGGCGCGTGCGGCCTCGACAAATACACGCAGCTATCGCTCGAATGGAGTAGCCCCTAGGTCTTGTGATCGACTCGTTCGGCTGAGACGGTTTCTCCGCTCAACCCTGTCGGCTCCCAAGCACTTCCGACGGGAGAGCTACGAGACCGCGGTTCGTCCTCCCCCCCGTCGAGCCGCGGCCCGCCAGGATCCCTGGGGTGCCCCCCGCCCAGGGGGTCCGTGACAGCGGGACACTATGGCGGGGCGGCCCGAGTGTGCGACTCCCCCTCTCTCCCCGGGCCGCCCCGCCATCCGTCTTCCCCGCCCACTCGTCACCCCGGGACGGGCCTCTCCAGTGGCCGCACGTCACCCGCCAGGGGTACGAAGCCGCCGATCTGGGCCCGGGGTTGTGGCGTGCGTCTCACCCGTTAGGACCGGCTGGCTGCTACGTAACGCGGTCCGGCAGGCCCGAGTTGCTCCGGAGGTGGGGTCGCATTCGCTTCCGGGTGAACGGGGCTCAGCGCTGTCGGCGGGCCCTCCAGTCCGCCCCGGAAGACCCCGGTAGACCTAGCGCACGAGGTGCTGGAAGGCGGCAAGGTTGGCCAGCGACTCGCCCCGCTCGGTACGCCAGCGCCACTCCCTGCGGATCGATTCGGCGAAGCCGATCTCCAGCAGGGTGTTGAAGTCGCCGTCCGCGGCCTCGACCACCTGGCCGAGTACCCGGTCCAGTTCGTCGGCGGTGACAGCGTGGTGGGGCAGCCTGCCGATCAGGTAGATGTCGCCGGTCTTGTCCAGGGTGTAGTGCACGCCGTAGAGGCGGGCGTTGCGCTGCAGCAGGAAGCGGTAGACGTCCTCGAACGCCTCGTCCGGACGGCGGCAGACGAAGGCCTCCACCAGCACCCCGTACCTGCCGACCAGCACCCAGCAGGCGGTCTGCAGCTTCGCGGTGCCCGGCAGCGTGACGAGGAAGCTGCCCGGCTCGCGGTGCTCGAACTCCAGCCCTGCGTCGTCCAGCGACTCGGCAATGACACGGTCCAGCTCGGCGGTGGTGTCCGCACCGCTCATACCGCGACCTCGCCCGCCAGCAGGTCGAGCCGGTGGGCCGCCGCCGCGTCGGCGTAGACCCGCAGCAGCGACTCGGTGGTGCGCTCCCAGGAGAACCGCCGGGCGTGTCCCGTGGCGCCGGCGGCAAGTTCCTCGCGACGTCCGCGGTGCACGGCGACAGCGGACAGCGCATCGGCCCAGTCCGCCGGCAGGTGGCTGCCCACCAGCTGACCGGACACCCCGTCGGCCACCGCCACCGACAGCCCGCCGACGTCGGCCGCCACCACCGGCGTCCCGCAGGCCTGCGCCTCCAGGGCGACCAGCCCGAACGACTCGTTGTAGCTCGGCACGGCCACCACATCGGCGGCGCGGTAGACCTCGGCCAGCTCCGCCCCGCCCTGTGGTGGGGCGAACACGACCTGTTCGGAGATCCCCAGCGCCGCCGCGAGCTGGTGGAGAGCGGTGGGCTCGGCCAGTCCGCTGCCCGAGGGCCCGCCGACCACCAGCACTCGCAGCCGGTCATGCAGCCCGGGGTCGCGGTTCAGCATCTCGGCGGCGGCGCGCAGCAGCACGTCCGGCGCCTTGAGCGGCTGGATCCGGCCGACGAAGGCCAGCACGACGGCCTCGGGCGGCAGGCCCAGCCTGGCGCGCGCCGCATCCCGGTCGCCGGGCGTGAAGAGCTCCAGATCGACCCCCGGCGGAATCGTGGCGGTCCGGACCGGGTCGGCGTCGTAGAGCTCGACGAGCTGGGCGGCCTCCGCGGGGGTGTTCGCCACCAGCCGGTCCGACTCCGCGACGACCTGCTCCTCGCCGATCACCCTGGTGTGCGGCTCCGGCGCGTCGCCTTCGGCCAGTGCGGCGTTCTTCACCTTCGCCAGGGTGTGTGCGGTGTGCACCAGCGGCACGCCCCAGCGGTCCCTGGCCAGCCAGCCGACCTGGCCGGAGAGCCAGTAGTGCGAGTGCACCACGTCGTAGTAGCCGGGCTCGCGGCGCGCCTCGGCACGCAGCACCCCCGCGGTGAACGCACACAGCTGCGCGGGCAGGTCGTTCTTCGCCAGGCCCTCGTACGGCCCCGCGGTGATGTGCCGCACGAGTACCCCCGGTGCGACCTCCACCACCGGCGGCAACCCCGAGGAGGTCGCGCGGGTGAAGATCTCCACCTCGACGCCGAGACGGGCCATCCGCGTCGCGGTCTGCATGATGTAGACGTTCATGCCCCCCGCGTCACCCGTACCCGGTTGTTCCAGTGGCGAGGTGTGCACCGAGAGCACGGCAACCCGCCGCAATGGCATCCGTATCCGCGCAATCACGATCCCATCTTGCCGTCCGCCGGTGCGCGGTGCCCGATTCCCCGCGCGACACCGCGAGCCGCCGTGTCCGATTCACCGGATTCATCCGGCTCTCACCCCGGCGCCGGCAGGCACCGCGGCGACGAACATCTAACGTGCCTCACATGACCGATCAGCGACCGACCGCCGTCGTCACCGGCGCCAGCAGCGGCATCGGAGCCGCCACCGCCCGCGCGCTGGCGGCCGACGGATTCCATGTCGTCCTGGGTGCGCGCCGGGTGGAGCGCTGCCAGGAGATCGCCGACGAGATCGGGGGCACCGCGCTGCGCCTCGACGTGCTCGACCCCGATTCGGTGGCCGCCTTCGCCGATGCGGTGCCGAGCGCCCAGGTGCTGGTGAACAACGCGGGCGGCGCCAAGGGCCTGGAGCCGGTGCTGGCAGCCGACGAGGAGAAGTGGCGCTGGATGTGGGAGGCCAACGTGCTCGGCACGTTGCGGATCACCAAGGCGTTCCTGCCGAAGCTGATCGACTCCGGTGACGGCGTGATGGTGACGGTGACCTCGATCGCCGCGCTGGAGGCCTACGACAACGGCTCCGGCTACACCTCGGCCAAGCACGCCCAGTCCGTACTGCACCGCACGCTGCGCGGCGAGCTGCTCGGCGAGCCGGTGCGGTTCGTCGAGGTGGCCCCGGGCATGGTGGAGACGGAGTTCTCGCTGGTGCGCTTCGGGGGCGACGAGGAGCGCGCCGAGAAGGTCTACGCCGGGCTCACTCCGCTCACCGCGCAGGACGTCGCCGAGGTGATCGCCTTCGCGGTGACCAGGCCGTCACACGTCAACCTCGACCTGATCGTCATGAAACCCCGCGACCAGCATTCCGGCATGCGCACCTACCGCCGGACCTGAGCCCGTTCCCGCGTTCTGGATGCAGAACGGGAAAAACAGCGGCGGCGTCAGAGGGTGCAGGAGACCAGGACGGGTTCGGCAAACAGGGTGACGCCGAAGTGGTGCGCCACGCCGTCGCGGACCTCGCGGGCCAGCGTGAGCAGGTCCGCGGTGCTCGCGTGGCCGCGGTTGGTCAGCGCCAGGGTGTGCTTGCCGGACAGCGCCACCCGGCCGCCTGGCCCCGGGTGGCCCCGGCGGAAACCCGCCTGCTCGATCAGCCAGGCAGCGGAGAGCTTGACCGCAC
>DASXOL010000259.1:0-8731 GCA_036494295.1 Pseudonocardiaceae bacterium | reverse complement strand
GCCACCACATTGGACGAGTACCGCCAGCACATCGAGAAGGACGCCGCGCTGGAGCGCCGGTTCCAGCAGGTGTTGGTCGGCGAGCCGTCGGTCGAGGACACCATCGGCATCCTGCGCGGGCTCAAGGAGCGCTACGAGGTGCACCACGGTGTGCGGATCACCGACGCCGCACTGGTCGCCGCCGCGACGCTGTCCGACCGGTACATCACCGCGCGGTTCCTGCCGGACAAGGCGATCGACCTGGTCGACGAGGCGGCCTCGCGGCTGCGCATGGAGATCGACTCGCGGCCGGTGGAGATCGACGAGGTCGAGCGTGCGGTGCGCCGCCTGGAGATCGAGGAGATGGCGCTGGCCAAGGAGTCCGACCCGTCCTCGGTGGACCGGCTCGCCACCTTGCGCGCCGAGCTGGCCGACCGCAGGGAGGTCCTCGCCGAGCTCACCACCCGCTGGCAGAACGAGAAGAACTCGATCGAGGCGACACGGGAGCTCAAGGAGCAGCTGGAGCAGCTGCGCGGCGAGTCGGAGCGGGCCGAGCGGGACGGCGATCTCGGCAGGGCGGCCGAGCTGCGCTACGGCAAGATCCCCGCGCTGGAGAAGCAGCTCACCGAGGCCGGCGCGTCGGCGCGCGGTCCACAGGTGATGCTCAAGGAGGAGGTCGGCCCGGACGACGTGGCCGACGTGGTCTCGGCGTGGACCGGCATCCCGGCCGGGCGGCTGCTGGAAGGCGAGACCGCGAAGCTGCTGCGGATGGAGGAGGCGCTCGGCCGGCGCGTGGTCGGGCAGGCCGAGGCGGTGCGGTCGGTGTCCGACGCGGTCCGCAGGGCGCGCGCCGGGATCGCCGATCCCGACCGGCCCACCGGGTCGTTCCTGTTCCTCGGGCCCACCGGTGTCGGCAAGACCGAGCTGGCCAAGGCGCTCGCCGAGTTCCTGTTCGACGACGAGCGCGCCATGGTCCGCATCGACATGAGCGAGTACGCCGAGAAGCACTCGGTGGCCAGGCTGGTCGGCGCCCCGCCCGGCTACGTCGGCTACGACCAGGGCGGTCAGCTCACCGAGGCGGTGCGGCGCAGGCCGTACACCGTGGTGCTGCTCGACGAGGTGGAGAAGGCCCACTCCGACGTCTTCGACGTGCTGCTGCAGGTGCTCGACGACGGACGGCTCACCGACGGGCAGGGCCGCACGGTGGACTTCCGCAACACCATCCTGGTGCTCACCTCGAACCTGGGCTCATCGGCGCTGGCCGACGCGTCGCTGGACGAGCAGCAGCGCACCGACGCGGTGCTGAACGTGGTGCGCAGGCACTTCAAGCCGGAGTTCCTCAACCGGCTCGACGACCTGGTGGTCTTCCACGCGCTGTCCACCGAGGAGCTCACCTCCATCGTGGACATCCAGATCGGACAGCTGGCCAAGCGCCTCGCCGCCCGGCGGCTGAACCTGAAGGTCACCGAGGGGGCCGAGGAGTGGCTGGCGCTCAACGGCTTCGACCCGCTCTACGGCGCGCGGCCGCTGCGGCGGCTGGTCCAGTCCGCGATCGGCGACCAGCTGGCCATGGCGCTGCTCGCCGGGGAGATCCGCGACGGCGACACGGTGCTGGTCGATCTCGACGACGCGGCCGAGGGCGGCACCGGAGCGCTCACCGTCACCAGGGGCGCGCCGGCCGGCTCGGACGACCTGTCCCTGCGGTGACCCGCTGAGCTGTGCGGAGGACCCACGCCGGGGCGAGCCGCGGCGTGGGGTCCGTTGCCCGGGCAGCCAGCCTGACTACTCTCGGCAGAGTGTCCGCGTGGGTGTGGTTCGTCATCGCCGGGGTGCTCGCCGTCGCCGGCGGTGCGCTGCTCGCCGTCGACCACGGCAGGCGCACCGCGCACCAGCGGGAGCGGCGGCGCTGGGCGGCGCTGCGCGGCTGGCGCTTCGTGCTCTCCGATCCGGTGCTGGCGGACCGGTGGCGCCACGGCGTCATCGCGCGCGGCGGACCGGGGCTGGCCAAGGACCTCGTGGTCGGCAGCCTGTTCACCCCGCTCGGCCGTCGTCCGGTGCAGGTCTTCGACCACGAGCAGGGCGGGAAGGTGACCTGCGTGGTGATCGCGGTGCGGCGGCGGCTGCACGCGGGAGATCTGGTGGTCGAGCTCTGGCAGCCGGACCGGCCGTTTCCGCAGGATCCCGGCATGGAACTGCTCGGGCCGGTGGGTGAGCGCTACGCCTTCGTGAGCGCGCTGGAGCGGGCCCGCCCGCTGATCACCCCGGAGCTGGTGCGGGCCTGCGACTCGCTCGGCGATGACATTCCGGTCGCCTGGCTGGAACAGGACTGGGTGCTGGCCGCGGGCCCGTCCGCCAGCTCGCCGGCCAGGATCGAGCGGGTTCTGCGGGCACTCGACGAGATCGCCGAGCGGCTCGACGCCACGGTGTCCGCATCCGACGGTGGGGACGAGGCGGACCGCGCGCGCCCTTGACCAGCGCCGGACCACTGTCCGCCGGGCTCGCGCCGGGTTAGCGTGATCGGATGCGGCACGACCGGGGTGGGGACAACCCCACCCCCGTCCTGCCGGTTGGCCGGATGGGTCTGCCGGGTCCGGCGTACGACGCTGAGGCCATGAACACGAACATCGCCGCGGCCGCCCCCGTGCGGGCCGGCCGAACCGCCGTCGCATCCCGGTCGTGGGCGGGCGACCTCGGGTACCTGCTGGCCGGACTGCCGATCGGCATCCCGGCCTTCGCCGTCGCGGTCGCGGGCTTCGCACTGGGGCT
Source organism: Pseudonocardiaceae bacterium (assembly GCA_036494295.1). Classification (GTDB taxonomy): domain Bacteria; phylum Actinomycetota; class Actinomycetes; order Mycobacteriales; family Pseudonocardiaceae. The sequence continues at coordinate 5,986 of DASXOL010000259.1, read as the reverse complement.
CGGCACCCTGGTGATCTGGATCGGCCTGCCGGTGCTGGTGGGCGTGCTGGCCGCGGCCCGCGCCTTCGCGCGGCTCGAGCGCAGGCGCGTCGAGGCCGTCACCGGTGCCGCGCTGCCGGCGCACCACTACCGCCCGGCGTCCGGTTCCGGCATCGGGCGGCTCGGCCGCGCGCTGCGTGACCCGCAGTCCTGGCGGGACCTGGTGCACATGGTGGTGGCCTTCCCGCTGCGGGTGGTCTCCTTCGCGGTCACCGTCGCGCTGGTGGTGGGCGGCGCGGGCGGACTGGTCTACGCGCTCTGGGAGTGGGCGCTGCCCCGCTCGCCGGACAACCACACCCTGATCGAGCTGGCGTTCGGCGTCCACTCGCGGCTGGCCGACATCCTGTCCGTCACCGGCATCGGCGCGGTGTTGCTGCTGCTCTCGCCGGTGGTGATGCGCGGGCTCACCGCGCTGCAGACCGGGCTGGCGCGCGGCCTGCTCACCAGCCGGACCGCGGCACTGCGGGCCAGTGCCGAGGTGCTCGCGGATCAGCGGCGGGCTGCCGTGCAGGCCGAGGCGCAGACCTTGCGGCGGGTCGAGCGCGACATCCACGACGGTCCGCAGCAGCGGCTGGTCCGGCTCAACATGGATCTGGAGGCCGCCGCCCGCAGGCTGGACGACGATCCGGAGCGGGCCCGGCCGCTGGTGGCCGAGGCGCTGGCACAGAGCCGGGAGGCGCTCACCGAGTTGCGTGCCGTGTCGCGCGGGATCGCGCCGCCCATCCTGGCCGACCGCGGGCTGGGTCCCGCGCTGGCCGCCGCGGCCGCGCGCTGCCCGGTCGACGTGTCGCTGGACATCGCGGGCGCCGGGCTCGACCGCGGCCAGCGGCTGGCGGAGGCCGTGGAGAACACCGCCTACTTCGTGGTCGCCGAGGCGCTGACCAACGTGGCGAAGCATTCGGGCGCCCGGCAGTGCACCGTCACCGTGGCCAGGGACGGCGAGCGGGTGCGGGTCACCGTCGTCGACGACGGCCGGGGTGGTGCGCATGTCGGCAAGGGCCACGGGCTGGCCGGCTTGACCGACCGGGTCGCGGCGGTGGGCGGCCGGCTCGACCTCGACAGCCCGGTGGGCGGCCCCACGGTGCTCCGCGCCGAGATCCCACTGGCCGGTCTGGACGGCAGGCAGTGAGTTCGCAGCCGGGGAGTTCGCAGGTGGGGACCTTGCGGGTGGTGCTCGCCGAGGATTCCCTGCTGCTGCGGGAGGGGCTGGTGCGCCTCCTCGACGAGGCGGGCGCCACCGTGGTGGCCGCGGTCGGCGACGGCGAGGCGCTGGTGCGCACGGTCGAGGAGCACCGGCCCGACGTGGCCGTGGTGGACGTGCGGATGCCGCCGTCGTTCACCGACGAGGGACTGCGCGCGGCACTCCAGGTGCGCAGCCGGGTGCCGGAGACCGGGATCCTGGTCCTCTCCCAGTACGTGGAGGAGTCCTACGCCGCCGACCTGCTGGCCGGCGCCGCCTCGGGCGGCGTCGGCTACCTGCTGAAGGACCGGGTGGCGCGGCTGTCCGATCTGTCCGACGCGCTGAGCCGGGTCGCGACCGGCGGCACGGTGCTGGATCCGGAAGTGGTGGCCGTGCTGCTCGCGCATCGCACCAAACGCGATCTGCTCGCCGGGCTCTCCCCTCGGGAACGCGACGTTCTCGCGCTCATGGCTGAGGGCCGGACCAACGGTGCGATCAGCAAGGCGCTGGTGGTGAGCGAAGGCGCCGTCGAAAAGCACATCTCGTCGATATTCACCAAGCTCACGTTGCCTCCTTCGGAGCGCGACCACCGTCGTGTCATGGCCGTTCTCACCTGGCTGCGAGCCCGCTGAGCTGCGTCCTCCTTTGTCCAATGACCAGTGGACATTGGTCGGACGAAGAATCGTGGAGTTCTCTCGAATCCTGTTGCCAGCGTTCGAGCCATCCGGAAATCGTCCTGCCGCAGCTGGTGGAGTGCACCGGCAGGGGCGCCCAGCCGGGTACACATCGTCGCGAACGACGGGTCGCCCGAACGGGGTCGGGGATGGGGATTCAGCGGCAGGTCCGGCAGTACCCGCTCGTGCACCTGGGGATCGGGCTCTTCGGCAATGCCAGCTTCGTCACCGGCGGCGTGCTGTTCCTGTCCGCAGGCACGAAGACCGTCGGTGTCTGGTTGTTCGTCGTCGGGTCCTTCGGGATGCTGGTGGGCAGCATCGGTGAGCTGATCCTGCGCCGGGCGGGGCAGGTCGCCGAGCGGACCTCCTGACAGCACTGCCGTTCTGGCCAGTACTAGCGTCAGCGTCATGCCGACCGCGTTGATTACCGGACCGACCGCTGGGATCGGGGCCGCCTTCGCCCGCAGCCTCGCAGCCGAGGGGTATGACCTCGTGCTGGTCGCCAGGGACAAGGACCGCCTGCAGCGGACCGCCACCGAGCTGGCCGAACGCCACGGGGTGGGTACCGAGGTGCTGCCCGCCGACCTGTCCGACGCCGCCGAGCGGGAGCTCGTCGAACAACGACTCAGCGCGGGCGACCCGGTGGACCTGCTGGTGAACAACGCCGGTTTCGCCACGTCACGGGAGTTCCTGGGCTCCGACATCGGCGCTCTGCAGGCCCAGCTGGACGTCAACGTCACCAGCGTGCTGCGGCTCAGCCACGCCGCGGTGCCCGGCATGGTGCGCCGCGGGCACGGTGCGGTGATCAACGTGTCCAGCGTGGCCGGTTTCATGCCCGGTCGCGGATCGACCTACGGGGCGAGCAAGGCCTACGTCACCATGCTGAGCGAGGGCATGGCCGTCTCGTTGCAGGGCACCGGGGTGCGCGTGATCGCGCTCTGTCCCGGTTTCGTGCGCACCGAGTTCCACGGCAGAGCCGGGATCGACATGGCGGGCACCCCGTCGGCGTTCTGGCTGGACGCCGACGACGTGGTGCGCCAGTGCCTCGCGGACCTGAAGCGCGGACGGGTCGTCTCGGTGCCGGGCAGGCAGTACCGGGCGCTGGTCGGCCTGGTCGACGTGCTGCCCCGGGCGCTGGTGCGCCGGGTGGCCGGGCGGACCGGACGAGGCCGGACGTGACCGTGGCGGGTGCTGACGACGCGCGGAGCCGGCTCGCGGCGCTGGTGCGGGAACTGGCGGTGGTGCACGGCAGCGTCACGCTGTCCTCCGGCGCGCAGGCCGACTACTACGTGGACCTGCGCAGGGCCACGCTGCACCACCAGGCCGCTCCGCTGATCGGGCAGCTCATCCGCGAGCTGACCGCCGACTGGTCCTACCAGGCCGTCGGCGGGCTCACGCTGGGCGCGGACCCGGTGGCGGCCGCGGTGCTGCACGCGCCGGGCCCCGCGGTGGACGCCTTCGTGGTGCGCAAGGCCACCAAGGAGCACGGCTTGCAGCGGCGCATCGAGGGCCCCGACGTGACCGGCCGCCCGGTGCTCGCCGTCGAGGACACCTCCACCACCGGCTCCTCGGTGCTCACCGCGGTCGAGGCGCTGCGCGCGGCGGGTGCGGAGGTGGTCGGGGTGGCGACCGTGGTGGACCGGGACACCGGGGCGCGGGAGGCGGTCGAGGCCGCCGGGCTGACCTACCGCTCCGTGCTGGGTCTGGACGACCTGGGGTTGCGCCCGTCGTGAACGGTGAGGCGAGTTCGCCGGCGCACCCCCTGGGGCCGACGGAGTGGGGCGAGACCGTCGGGGTGGGTCCCTGGGCGGGGCCGTGGCCGGACGATCCGCGCTACGACCCCGACCTGTTGCGCGACGGCGACCGCCGCAACGTGGTCGACGCCTACCGGTACTGGCGCCGGGAGGCGGTGGTCGCCGACATCGACATCCGCCGCCACCCGCTGCACGTGGCGATCGAGAACTTCGGCCACGACCACAACATCGGCACCGTGGTGCGCACCGCCAACGCCTTCGCCGCGGCCGAGGTGCACATCGTCGGGCGGCGCAGGTGGAACCGCCGCGGCGCCATGGTCACCGACCGCTACCAGCACCTGCGCCACCACGACGACGTGGCCGGGCTGCTCGCCTACGCCGCGGCGGAGGACCTCGCCGTGGTCGCCGTGGACAACGCGCCGGGCGCGGTGCGCCTGGAGACCGCCCGGCTGCCCCGGCGCTGCCTGCTGCTGTTCGGCCAGGAGGGCCCCGGTCTCACCGGGCAGGCGCGGGCGGGTGCGGCGCTCACCGTGTCGATCGCCCAGTTCGGCTCCACCCGCTCGATCAACGCCGGTGTCGCGGCGGGCATTGCCATGCACGGGTGGATCCGCCAGCACGCCGATCTGGAAAGCGCCTGGTAGGGGCTGTGACAGCGGTGAGCGCGCAGCTGTGGGCGACGCGGGCGGGCGCGGCCGAGCGGGCCGTGCTCACCCGGCACCTGCGTCCGGTGCTCGGACTGCCCGGCGCCCGGCTCGGCCGGATCGGCTGGCCGGCCGGCCCGGCGACCGTGCAATGGCACTACTGGTGGCAGGCGCATCTGCTGGACTGCGTGCTCGACGCGTACCGGCGCAGCCCCACGCGGGAGCGCCGGGACACCGTCGCCGCGCTGATCCGCGGTGTGCGCCTGCGCAACCTCACCAGCTGGGTGAACACCTATCACGACGACATCGCCTGGCTCGGTCTGGCGCTGCAGCGCAGCGTGCGGCTCACCGGGCTACGCAGCAGCCGCGCCGAGGAGGCGATCACCCGCGGGCTGCGGCTCGGCCGGGTGCCGACCGGCGGGATGCGCTGGCGGGTCGGCGACGACTTCGTGAACGCCCCGGCCACCGGCCCCGCGGCGATCTACTTCGCCCGCCGGGGCAACCTGGGCATCGCCGCGTCGCTGGCCGACTGGATCCTGGAGCACCTGATCGACCCGGCCACCGGCCTGGTGTTCGACGGGGCGCGGGTCGATCAGGACGGCTCGGTGCGGACCCTGGAGCGGGCGGTCTACAGCTACTGCCAGGGCGTGCTGCTCGGCGCCTGCGTCGAGCTCGGTGCCGCCACCGGTGACCCGCGCTGGTGGGAACAGGCGGACCGGACGGTGCGCGCGGTCGCCGAGCACCTCACCGACGACGGCGTGCTGCGTGGCCACGGCGGCGGCGACGGCGGCCTGTTCACCGGTATCCTGGCTCGCTACCTCGCGCTGGCGGCCACCGCGCGGCCCGCGCTGCCCACCGCCCGCACCGCCGCCCGGCTGGTGCTGGACTCCGCGGCAGCCGCGTGGCGCAACCGCGGGGTGGCCGTGGGTGGGCCGCTGTTCGGTCCGCAGTGGACGGTCCCTACGCTGGCACCCGAACCAGGGAGTGCTGAGCGCGACCTGTCCGTGCAACTGTCCGGCTGGATGGTGCTGGAGGCCGCTGCCGAGCTGGCGCGGGCCGAGAACCTCAGCACCGACGTCCCGTCATCTGAGAGGGCTGAGCTGCCGTGATCGACCTGACCGTGCTGCGCGACGACCCCGACCGGGTCCGGGAGTCGCAACGCGCCCGCGGCGCCGACGTGGCCGCCGTCGACCGGTTGATCGACGCCGACCAGCGGCGCCGCCAGGCCGTGGCGGCCGCCGACTCGATGCGCGCCGAGCAGAAGGCACTGGGCAAGCAGATCGGCAAGGCGCGCGGTACCGAGCGCGACGAACTGCTCGGCCGGGCACAGCAGCTCTCCGCCGACGTCAAGGCCGCCGAGGCCGCGCAGAACGACGCCGAGGACGCGATGGCCGCCGCGCACCGCGCGGTGCCCAATCTGATCATCGAAGGGGTCCCGGCGGGCGGTGAGGACGACTACGTCGTGTGCAAGCACGTCGGCGAGCCCGCCGAGCTGGACTTCCCGCCGCGCGACCACCTGGAGCTGGGCACCGCGCTCGGGCTGATGGACACCGAACGCGGCGCGAAGGTGTCCGGGGCGCGGTTCTACTTCCTCACCGGCCTCGGCGCCCAGTTGCAGCTCGGCCTGCTGCAGCTGGCCGCCGCGCAGGCGGTGGCCAACGGGTTCACCCTGATGACGCCGCCGGTGCTGGTCCGCCC
>DASXOL010000258.1:0-17190 GCA_036494295.1 Pseudonocardiaceae bacterium | reverse complement strand
GTGCCGGGATGTCGTACACCGCGCACAACGGCGATCACTACGCGGCGGCGATCACCTACTTCAGCGTGCTCTCGCTCGTGCCGCTGTTGATGATCGCCTTCGCGGCAGCCGGTTTCGTGCTGGCCGGCAACCCGGAGCTGCTCAGCCATCTGCAGGAGCAGATCAAGACCTCCGCGCCCGCCGGGCTCGGGCAGCTGCTCAACGATGTCATCAGCGAGGCGATCAACTCGCGGCGCAGCGTCGGGATCCTCGGTCTGCTGATCGCGCTGTACTCCGGGCTGGGCTGGATGGGCAACCTGCGCGAGGCACTCACCGCGCAGTGGGATCAGCGCCTGGAGCCGGAGGGCTTCCTGCGCACCAAGCTGGTCGACCTGCTGGCGCTGCTCGGACTCGGCCTGGCGCTGATCGTGTCCTTCGGGATCACCGGTGCGGGCACCGGCTTCTCGGCCGCGGTGCTGCGCTGGCTGGGCCTCGGCGACATGCTGGCCGCCCGGCTGCTGTTCGGCCTGCTCGCCATCGTCCTGTCGATCGCGGGCATGTGGCTGGTCTTCCTCTGGGTGATCGCTCGGCTGCCCAGGGAACCGGTGACGCTGCGCAGCGCGATGCGCGCCGCGCTGGTCGGCGCGATCGGCTTCGAGGTGCTCAAACAGGTGTTCGCGTTCTACCTCAGCTCGGTGAGCGCGAGTCCCACCGGGCGGCTGTTCGGCCCGGTGGTCGGTCTCATGGTGTTCGCCTTCTTCGTGTCGCGCTTCCTGCTGTTCATCACCGCGTGGGCGGCCACCGCACAGGAGAACAAGCGGGCCCAGGAGGAACTGCTGGCCGAGCAGGAGAGCAGCCCGGCACAGACCGGTTGATCAGGCCAGGTCCCACTCGGTGCCGGCCGTCGTGTCGCGCAGCCGGATCCCCGCGGGGCCCAGCGCGTCGCGGATGGCGTCTGAGGTGGCGAAGTCCCGGCCCTGGCGCGCCCGAACGGCCGAGATAGCCCGCGGCGCGGGCGGTGATCGCGTCGGCGTTCTCCTGGAAGCCGTACGGCGTGTCGAGCAGCAGCACCGGTCCCGCGCCCGCGGGGCCAGTACCGCCCGGTGCACCTCGACCATCGTGGGAGCCGTCTCGCCCGACCCCATGATCACCAGCCGGCCGCTCGCCACACCCCGGACTTTACGGCCCTGGGCCGTATCCAGGGTTTACCCCGATGCTCATAAACGCTGTTCCGGTGTGTACTGGAACAGCGGGCAGGCCGGCACGGCGCCGGCGAGCACTGCCCCGACAGGTCAGGAGAGAGGGGTCATGCAGGCTGTCATCAAGGTGCTCGGGGTCATCGCGTTGATCTGGATCGCGTTCATGGTCATCGGCGTGCTGTTCAAGGCGTTGTTCTGGGTACTGGTGATCGGCGGCGCGGTGTTCCTCGGCTCCGCGGCGTACGCCGCGATCAAGGACAGGTCCAACCGCAGCGCCCTGCCGAGGTAGGACCGCTCAGGCGGGCAGCGCGGACCGCAGCACGCGGCGCACCAGGTGCATGGTGAGGGTCACCGCGCGGTCGCGGATCTCGGCGCGGTCCCCGGGCAGCACCGGGTCCTGGGTGAGGATGCTGCCGCCGCTCGTGGTCACGCAGACGCAGACGTAGCCGACCGGCTTGTCCTCGCTGCCGCCGCCGGGGCCGGCCACGCCGGTGATCCCGCAGCCCACGTCCGCGCCGAGCCGGTCCCGCGCCCCGTCCGCCATCGCCATCGCCACCGGCAGCGACACCGCGCCGTGCTGCTCGATCAGCTCGGCGGGCACGCCGAGCAGGTCGGTCTTCGCGGCGTTGGAGTAGGCCACCACGCCGCCCGCGACGTAGTCCGAGGAGCCGGGCCGCTCGGTGAGCCGGGCGGCCAGCAGCCCGCCGGTACACGATTCCGCCGTCCCGATCCGATGCCCCCCCAGCACGTGTGCCACCTGGTCGTCCAGCGAGCTGCCGTCGTCGGAGAACAGGTACCGGGAATGCCTGCTGCGGATGACCTCGACCAGCCGGTCGCAGGTTTCCTGCGCGTCGGCCCGGTAGCGGATGTCGATCTCCAGCTCGGCCCGGCGCAGGCAGGTGGTGATCTCCAGCGGTGCCAGGTCCAGCTTCTCGCCCGCTTCGCGCAGCGTCGCCGCGATCTCCGACTCGGGCAGGCCGAACATCAGCAGCCGGACCGCCTCGAACGGCCGGGCCCCTTCCAGTGCGGCGCGGGCGGCCCCGGTGCGCAGCGCGGTCGGCCACATCGACTGGAGCTCGCGCGGCGGCCCCGGCAGCACGATCACCGTGGGGCCTCCCGTCACCGGGACCACCAGCCCGGGCGCGGTGCCCGCGGGGTCGACCGTGTCGGCGCCGGTGGGCACCATCGCCTGCTTGCGGTTGGCCTCGCGCAACGCGTCCTCGCTGAACCCGGCCAGGTGCCGGAAGCGGGCGAGGATGACCGCGATCCGCTCCTCCATCGCCGGGTCGAGCCGCATGTCGACGCCGGCGAAGCCGGCCACCACCTCGGCGGTCAGGTCGTCGGCCGTCGGGCCGAGCCCGCCGCTGGTGACGATCAGGTCGGTGCCCTGCGCCTGGAGGAACCGCAGCGCGGCGAGCAGGTCGTCGGGCCGGTCGCCGACGCTGAGCAGGTGCGCCACCTCCACGCCCAGCTCGCCGAGCCGCTCGGCCAGCCACGGGCCGTTGCGGTCGGTGATCTTGCCGCTGAGCATCTCGGTGCCGGTCACCACGATCCCCGCGCGAAGCTCCGCTGTGTCGTCATTCACGGCGTTCTCGCTCACGCCCGGCACGCTAGCGCTACCCGGGCGTTCTGTGCCCATGACTCGGTCGGTGCGGACTCGACGGCTGGCCGCGTTGCGCCCGTCACCGGCCGCTACCCGTCCTCCCGCTGATCGGGCTCGGCGACGACGTGGCGGTGGCGCTGGGGCTGGCCGATCGCTGCTCGTCGAAGCCGAGCGCTACCTGCAGTACACGCGGTGCTCCGGACAGTAGTCGGGCCTGCTGCCCGTTATGTCCGCTCTGACGGGTGAGCTGCGTCATGATCGATCATGCGAAAGGGTTTCCCGTGCGCAACATACGGGGTGACGGGGCACCCTACGATGATGTGGGCGAAGTTCGCCGCGCGCTCCAACGGTGCAGCAACAGGGTGACTACGCGGCTCTGGCGGCAGGAAGCCCGCACCGAGCCGTCACCGATGTCACCTGACGTCAGCGATGTCAGCTATGTCGTGGCTGCCGAGGTTGCCGTCGAAAGAAAGCGCCGGGTGCCCGTACCAGGGGGAACCCGGCGCTTCGTGCTGTATGGGCGAGTAGAAGGGACCGGGACTCATGGATCGCAGCTCGTCGCAGGAAGTGGTCATCGACCGCGATGCCGGAGCGGATATCCGTATCGCCATGCCCGAGGTGTCTCGACGCTACGAGCAGGACTCCGAATGGTGCGTCGTGCAACTCGGCGAGCAGTGGCAGGAAATCCGCTTCCACGACTACGGACGGATCTATGCCGTACGAGGTCTCTACGAACGCCTCTTCTACGACATTCTGGAGTGCCGCTCACCCGCTGTGCTGGCCGGCGCGCTCAAGTCGCAGCTGGAGCGGGCCGACGCCGCGGCCGACCGGCTGCGGGTGCTCGACCTCGGCGCGGGTAACGGGATCATGGCGGAGAAGCTCGTCGAGCTGGGCGTCGACTCGGTGGTCGGCGTCGACATCCTCGTCGAGGCGATGCACGCGGCGAAGCGGGACCGGCCCGACGTGTACCAGGAGTACCACGTGCTGGACATGGCCGACCTGCCCGCGGACGGGCACACGGCGCTGAGCGGCTACCGGCCCAACGCGCTGACCTGCGTGGCGGCGCTGGGGTTCGGCGACATCCCGCCACCCTGCTTCACCACCGCGTTCAACCTGATCTCCGACGGCGGCTGGGTGATCTTCACCATCAAGGACGACTTCCTCTCCGAGGGCGACACCACCGGGTTCGCCCGGCTGGTCGCCGACGCGGTCGAGGACGGGATGCTGGAGCTGCTGTGGACCGAGCGCTACCAGCACCGGCTCGCCACCGACCGCACCCCGCTCCGCTACACGGGTGTCGTCGGCCGCAAACGGGGTGACCTGCCGATCGGCTGATGGCGAGCCGGGCGGTCCGGGTGGTACCGGCGAACTAGTCTCGGTGGTCGAGGGCCGACCGTGACAGGGGGTTCAGCTCGTGACCGCGCAGCAGCAGATGCCAGTCGACGTCGACCTGGCGGACCGCTACCGGGCACACGCCGGGCCGGTGCTGCTCACCGGCGTGCAGGCGATCGCCCGCCTGCTGGTCGAGCAGCGCGCCGCCGATGCGGCCCGGGGACTGCGCACCGCGTCGCTGGTCTCCGGTTATCCGGGCAGCCCGCTCGGCGGGCTCGACCGCACCATCGCCGCGGCCGGTGAGCTCGCCGGGCAGGGTGTGCGGCTGGTGCCCGGGCTCAACGAGGAACTGGCCGCCACCGCGATCTGGGGCAGCCAGCTCGAGGTGCCCGGCCGCCGCCGCACGGTCGACGGCGTGGTCGGCCTCTGGTACGGCAAGGGGCCAGGGGTGGACCGGGCCGGGGACCCGATGCGCCACGGCAACATCTGCGGTGCCCACCCGGACGGCGGCGTGCTCGTCCTGGCCGGCGACGACCCCGGATGCAAGTCCTCCACCATTCCGAGTGCCAGCGAGCAGACCCTGGCCGGCTACGGGCTGCCGGTGCTCTTCCCCGGTTCGGCCGCCGACATCGTGCGGCTCGGCCGGTACGGCATCGCCGCGTCCAGGGCCACCGGCTGCTGGGTGGGGATGAAGATCACCGCGGACGTCGCCGACGGGGTCTACGAGCTGGACGGCTCGGAAGGCGACGTGGCGATCACCGTGCCCGAGCTGGAGTGGGAGGGCAGGCCGTGGCGCTACCGGCAGACGCCGGTGCTGCTGGCGCCCGCCAGCCTCGCCGCCGAGGCCGAGCTGTACGGGCCGCGGTGGGAGCTGCTGCGCCGGTTCGTCGCGGCCAACCCGGTCAACACGGTCGAGGTGAACCCGCGGGACGCCTGGCTCACCGTGGTCGCGGCGGGCAAGATCTTCGGCGACGCGGAGCAGGCGCTGCGCGATCTCGGCCTCGACCGCACCGCGTTGCACCGCGCGGGCATCCGGCTGCTGCGCCTGGGCATGATCCACCCGCTGGACCGCGCCGGGCTGCGCCGGGCAGTGCACGGCTGCGCGCAGGTGCTCGTGGTGGAGGAGAAGCGGCCGTTCGTCGAGACCGCGGTGCGCGACGCGCTGTACGGGACGGCGGACGCGCCCGCCGTGCTGGGCGCCTCCGATGTGGACGGCCGCCCGCTGGTTCCGGTCTCCGGTGAGCTCACCGCCGGGGCGCTCACCGGCCCGCTGCGCCGGGTGCTGGCGGGCCGGGTGCCGCTGCCCGCGCCGCCGCCCCCGCGGATCGAGCTCGACGTGCTGCCGGTGTCGCGCACCCCGTACTTCTGCTCCGGCTGCCCGCACAACCGCTCCACCGTCGTGCCCGAGGGGTCGATCAACGCAGGCGGCATCGGCTGCCACGCCATGGTCGCGTTCCCCGGCAGGGCGTCCAGCGCGGTGTCCTCGATGACCCAGATGGGCGGCGAAGGTGCACAGTGGATCGGCCAGGCGCCGTTCCTGGAGCGGTCCACATCGGACGACGGCGCACCGGAGAAGGCGCCGCACCTCTTCCAGAACATGGGCGACGGGACGCTGGCCCACTCCGGGCAGCTGGCCATCCAGGCCTGCATCGCGGCGGGGGTGTCGGTCACCTTCAAGCTGCTCTACAACCGGGCGGTCGCGATGACCGGCGGGCAGCACGCCGAGGGCGGCCTCGAGGTGCCCGCGCTCACCCGCAAGCTCGCCGCCGAGGGCGTGGCCCGGATCATCATCTGCGCCGACGAGCCGCACCGCTACGGACGGCGCCCCGACCTGGCTCCCGGGGTGGTGCTCTGGCACCGGGACCGGCTCGACGAGGCACAGCGCATCCTGCGCGGCACCCCGGGGGCCACGGTGCTGATCTACGACCAGCAGTGCGCGGCGGAGGCGCGGCGGCTACGCAAGCGCGGCACCATCCCGGCCCGCACCACCCGCGTGGTGATCAACGAGGCGGTCTGCGAGGGCTGCGGCGACTGCGGCGAGAAGAGCAACTGCCTGTCCGTGCAACCGGTGGACACCGAGTTCGGCCGCAAGACCCGCATCGACCAGAGCTCCTGCAACACCGACTACACCTGCCTGGACGGGGACTGCCCGTCGTTCGTCACGGTCGAGCTGCCCGCGGACCGGTCCGCGCGGACCCGGACCGCCACCACGCGGGGCGAGCCGCCCCCGGTGCCCGAGGTGGCGGTCGAGGTGCCCGCCGGGGGCGCGGACGTGTTCCTCGCCGGTATCGGCGGCACCGGCATCGTCACCGTCAACCAGGTGCTCGCCACCGCCGCGCTGCGCGACGGCCTGCACGTGGCGGGCGTGGACCAGACCGGGCTCTCCCAGAAGGCCGGGCCGGTCACCTCGCATCTGCGGCTGGCGACAGGCACCGAGGTGCCCCCGGCGAACCGGCTCGGGCCCGCGCAGGCGCACTGCTACCTGGCCTTCGACCTGCTGGTCGGCGCCGAGACGCGCAGCCTGGGCTATGCCGACGCGCAGCGCACGGTCGCGGTGGTCTCCACCAGCCCCATCCCGACCGGCTCCCAGGTGCGGGATGCGCAGGTGCCCGCGCCGGACACCGCGGCGCTGCTCGACCGGGTGCGCGGCAACGCCCGCCGGGTCGTCGAACTGGACGCCGTGGCCGCCGCGTCGGCGCTGTTCGGCGACGCCATGCCCGCCAACTTCCTGCTGGTGGGCGCCGCGCACCAGGCGGGCGTGCTGCCTCTATCGGCCGCCGCGATCGAGGCGGCGATCGGGACCAACGGAGTCGCGGTGGCCGCCAACGTGGCCGCCTTCCGCTGGGGCCGGGTGTGCGTCGCCGATCCCGAGGCGTTCCGGGCGGCGACCGCGACGCAGGCCGGTCCGAGCACCGCGGCGCAGGAACCGGCGCCGTTCGACCTCGCGCCGCTCACCGGCGAGACCCGCAGGCTGGCCGGGATCCGCGCGGCGCAGCTCGCGCGGTTCCAGGACCGGCGTACCGCGCAGGGCTATCTCGACGTGCTGGCGGAGGTCTGGGCCGCCGAACGCGGGCTCGGCGACGACACCGGGTTCAGCGCAGCGGTGGCGCGGGGGCTCTACAAGCTCACCGCGTACAAGGACGAGTACGAGGTGGCCCGGCTGCTCACCGACCCCGCTTTCGAGCAGCGGCTGGCCGCCGAGGTGCCCGGCGGGCGCCGCCTGCGGTACCGGTTGCATCCGCCGCTGCTGCGCGCACTGGGCAGGCAGCGCAAGATCGCCCTCGGCCCGGCGTGGCGGCCGGTACTGCGGCTGCTGGCCCGCGGCAAGGTGTTGCGCGGCACGCCGCTGGACCCCTTCGGCCGCAGCCGGGTCCGGCGCACCGAGCGGGAGCTGCGCGACGGCTACCGCGCCATGGTGCGCCGCCTCGCCGGTGAGCTGAACGCAGCCAACTACGCCACCGCGGTGGCCGCGGCGCAGGCCGCCGACCTGGTACGCGGCTACGAGGACATCAAGCTGGCCGGTGTGCGGGCCTACGCCGACCGGCTCGCCGAGCTCGGCGTGCCCGGCGCCCCTTCCCTGCGGTAGCGCTCTGCCGTAAGAACGTCACCAGGGGTGATCGTTCGTCTGCGCAGAGTGGGGGAGACCGGTGCGGCTCAACACCGGGTGGGGGCGTCGCGTGGGTTCCGGCGCCGGAGAACGGCCCACGGCGGCCGGACCCATGCTGATCGGGGTCGACGACGTGAAGATCCCGTCATGGGCGGCGGTGCCGGAGGAGATGGCCGCCGCCGGCAGCGGCCGGATGCTGCGCGCCGCGCCCGCCGCGATGGGCCTGCTGATCCGGCTGGCCTGGCAGAGCGCGCCACGGCTGACGGTGCTGGCCGGCGCCGTGGAGCTGGCCAGCGGCGGTGCCACCGCGTTCGGGCTGCTGGCCACCGCGAACATGTTCGCCCAGCTGCTGGAACAGGGACCCACCCCCCAGCGGGTGCTGGCCGCGCTGCCCGCCCTGCTGCTGGTGACGGCGTCCTTCGCGGTCCGCGGGCTGCTGGACGCGGCCGTCGGCGCGGTGCACGCGGTGCTGGCGCCGCGGGTCGAGCTGCGCGCCCAGGACGAGCTGCACACCGCGGTCGTCGGGGTCGAGCTGGTCGCCTTCGACGACGCCGACTTCGTCGAGCTGGTGCGGCAGGCCTCCACCCAGGGGCTGCGCAGCCTGACCATGGGGGTGCGCGACGCGGGGGACCTGCTCAGCTCGGCCATCGGGCTGGCCGCGGCCGTCGTGACCGCCGGGCTGCTCAACCCGCTGCTCGCGCCGGTGGTGGTGCTGGCCGCGGTGCCCAACGGCTGGGCCAGCGTGCGGGCGGCGCGGCTGGGCTACGAGTCGTTCGTGCGGATGGCCTCCCGCAGGCGCAGGCTGTCGGTCACCAGCGACATGATCACCGGCAGGGAGGAGGCCGCCGAGGTCAGGGCGTTCACCGCGCAGGAGACCCTGCTCGGCGAGCACCGCAGGATCGCCACCCAGCTCACCGCCGAGGACGTCGCGATCGAGCACCGCAAGACCGCGATCCGGCTCGTCGGCCGGGGCCTCGGCGGAGTCGGCACCGCGCTGGCGTACGGCGTGCTCGGCCTGCTGCTCTACACCGGGGTGATGCCGCTGGCACTGGCGGGAGCGGCCGCGGTGGCGATGCGCACCGCGAGTTCCGCGGTGTCGGTGACCGTGTACGCCGCCAACCGGCTCTACGAACACAGCTTCTTCCTGGACCTGCTCTCCCGGTGCCTTCGCCAGGCCCGCGACCGGCGACGCCCCGCGGGCAGGCGGCCGGTCCCCCATGACCCCCAGCTCATCGAGCTGCGGGAGGTGTCGTTCACCTATCCGGGGCAGGAGGAGCCGGCGCTGCACCAGGTGAGCATGACGATCAGCCGAGGGCAGGTCGTCGCACTGGTGGGCGAGAACGGGTCCGGCAAGTCCACCCTGGCCAAGATCATCACGGGGCTCTACCTGCCGGATCGGGGCCAGGTGCGCTGGGACGGCGTGGACCTCGCGCAGGCCGACCTGAACGAGGTGCAGTCCAGCGTCGCCATGGTGCTGCAGAACCCCTCGGAATGGCCGATGACCGCGGCGAACAACATTCGCATCGGACGGTTGGAGCGGCCCGACCCGGACGGCAGCGCGCTCGCCGCCGCCGCCGTCGAGTCCGGCGCCGACGCGGTGGTGGCCGACCTGCCGCACGGCTGGGACACGGTGCTGTCCCGCCAGTTCCAGAACGGCAGGGACCTCAGCGGCGGGCAGTGGCAGCGGATCAGCGTCGCGCGCGGCCTGTACCGGGACGCCCCGCTGCTGGTCGCCGACGAGCCGACCGCCGCGATGGACGCCAGGGCCGAGCACGCGGTGTTCCGCTCGCTGCAGTCGCTGCGCCGCGGTGGTGCCGAGAACGGCGCGGCGCGCACCACGGTGCTGATCACCCACCGACTCGCCAACATCAGGGAGGCCGACCAGATCATCGTGCTGGACCGGGGGCGGATCAGCGAGCGCGGCACGCATGACGAGCTGATGGCGCGGGGCGGCGGCTATGCCGAGCTGTTCGGCCTGCAGGCGCAGGCGTATGCGCCCGCTCAGCGCCTGCCCGCGGCATGCGCGAGCAGGATCTGCGCCCAGGATCGCCGCGGCGGGGAGTCGGGGATCTCGGCGACGAGCTCGCCGTCGACCTCGCGCACCGGGTAGCAGCCGAGCTGGATGCGGCGGCTGTTCGCGCACTGCCCGGAGGCCAGGTCGAACTTGAACCAGTGCCAGGGGCAGATCAGCGTGCTGTCGCGCACCTCGCCCTCCACCAGCGGCCCGCCGTTGTGCGGGCAGACCGCGTCGGTGACGACATACCGGCCGTCGAGCACGAACACCGCGTAGCTGTGGCCGTCGCGATCCTGGACGGTCCACCTGGTGCGGCCCGCCGCGTCGCCTAGTGGGACGAACGACATTGCCCGTAGGCTACCCTTACCGGCCCCTCACGTGGGGTCGAATGGTCAACCCACTCATCCGGTGCGGTGGCGCTGGCGGGCCACCAGCGCGCCCAGCACGCCGAGCACGACCGTCGCGGCGCCGATCAGCACCAGCGCGGTCACCAGCCCGTCCGAGCCCGTCGCGGGTTGCCGGTCGCGGTGTGTGGCCACCGCGCCGTTTCCGGCATGTCCCTGGGCCTGCGCGGCGGGCGGGGTCTCGCTCGGCGTCTGCTCCGGCGGACCGTCCACCAGCCTCCCCACCGGCTGTCCGGCGGGCAGCGCGAACCCGTAGTCGAAGAGCCGGACGACCTGCTCGAACATCGGCACCGGGCGCTGCTCGCCCTGCATCAGCACCACGATCAGCCGCCTGCCGCCGCGCTGCGCGGCGTCGATCTGGGTGTGCCTGGCGTCGTCGGTGAAGCCGGTCTTGCCGCCGATCTCACCGTGATAGTCGCGCAACAGCTTGTTCTGGTTGGCCACGACGAAACCCGGCCGGTTCGCGAAGCCGGGGAACGGGACCTGCTCGGTGCCGAGCAGCTCGACCAGCAGCGGGCGGCTCAGCACCTGCCGGAAGACCAGCGCCAGGTCGTAGGCGGAGGTGCTCATTCCCGGCCCGTCCAGCCCGGACGGCGTCGCCGCCCTGGTGTCGAGCGCGCCGAGCCGTCCGGCCAGGTCGTTCATCTGGGCCACGGTCTGGCTCACGCCGCCCAGCTGCGTCGCCAGCGCGTGCGCGGCGTCGTTGCCGGACACCAGCAGCAGCCCGGTGAGCAGCTGGCGCACCGTGTACCTGCCGCCGGGGCCGAGCCCGACGCTGCTGCCTTCCTGGTCGGCGTCGACCTGGGTGGCGGTCACCACCCGGTCCGGCGGCAGCTGGTCGGCGGCCAGCAGCGCGGTGAACAGCTTGAGCACCGAGGCCGGGCGGTGACGTCCGTGCGGATCCTTGGCGGCCAGCACCTCGCCGGAGTCGGCGTCGGCCACCAGCCAGGACGCCGCGGTGAGCCCCGGCGGCAACGGGGGCGCTCCGGCGGGCAGGACCAGTCCGCATTCGCCCATCAGCGGCCCGCCCACCGGGTCGGGGGACAGCGGCACCGGCGTGGGCGCGGTGCTGCCGGGAGCGGGCACCTCCGACAGGTCGACCGCGGGCGGCGGGACGAGCCGGTACGGGCACCCCGAGGTGTCCGGAGTCTGTACGGGTGGTGGCGGTGGCGGCGGCGGGTGGGCCAGTGCGGGCGGCGCACCGAGCATGATGGTCGCAGCGCAGGCGGCCAGCATGCTCAGCAGAGCTGCGACAGCTCGACGACAGACCGTGCGCACCGGTTGAAGGCTAGCCCTCCGGGGGAAACCCGGCCGGTGGAAGCCACTCGTTCGCGGTATGTCGTCGAGCCCGAGGCCGGTGCAGGGCACAAGGGCAGGAGGACGACCGTGACCGATCCGGACTGGGATTCGCTGCGGGCCGCCGCGAGGGCCGCGGCCGCCGCGGCGTACTGCCCCTATTCGGGGCTCGCCGTGGGGGCGGCGGCCGCCTGCGACGACGGCCGGATGGTGACCGGGTGCAACGTGGAGAACGCCTCCTACGGCCTCACGTTGTGCGCCGAGTGCGTCCTGGCCGGGCAGCTGCGGCTCACCGGCGGCGGCCGGATCGTGGCGCTCGCCTGCCGTTCCGGCGCGGGGGAGCTGCTCATGCCGTGCGGACGGTGCCGGCAGGTGCTCTCCGAGCTGGGCGGACCGGACTGCCTGATCGACACCCCTCGCGGCACGCGCCCGCTGGCCGAGCTGCTGCCCGACGCGTTCGCGTTGTGAGCGGCGGGACCGTGACCGACGCGGTGGAGGTGATCCGGGCCAAGCGGGACGGCAGGCGGCTCACCGACGAGCAGATCGGCTGGGTGGTCGACGCCTACACCCGAGGGGTGGTGGCGGAGGAGCAGATGGCCGCGCTGGCGATGGCGATCCTGCTCAACGGCATGGACGACCGCGAGACGGCCCGCTGGACGCTGGCCATGACCGACTCCGGGGACCGGCTGCGCTGGCCGGGGCTGGACCGCCCCACCGTGGACAAGCACTCCACCGGAGGGGTCGGCGACAAGATCACCCTGGTGCTGGCGCCGCTCGTGGCGACCTGCGGCGCGGCGGTGCCGCATCTGGCCGGCCGGGGGCTCGGCTACACCGGGGGCACGCTGGACAAGCTGGAGTCGATACCCGGGTGGCGGGCCACGCTGACCGCGGCGCAGATGGCGCGCCAGCTCGCCGAGGTCGGTGCGGTGGTGTGCGCACCCACCGACGGGCTCGCCCCGGCCGACCGCAAGCTCTACGCGCTGCGGGATGTCACCGGCACGGTCGAGTCGATCCCGCTGATCGCCAGTTCGGTGATGAGCAAGAAGATCGCGGCGGGCGCCGGGGCGCTGGTGCTCGACGTCAAGGCCGGCTCGGGCGCGTTCATGAAGGAACCCGCCGCGGCGCGGGAGCTCGCCGACACGATGGTGCGGATCGGGCGCGCGGAGGGCCTGCCGGTGACCGCGCTGATCAGCGACATGTCGGTGCCGATGGGCGTCGCGGTGGGCAACGCGCTGGAGGTCGCGGAGGCGGTCGAGGTGCTCCAGGGCGGCGGCCCCGCCGACGTCGTCGGGCTCACCGTCGCGCTGGCCCGCGAGATGCTGTCGCTGGCCGGGATCACCGGCGCCGACCCGGCCGCGACGCTGGCGCGCGGCGCGGCATACGAGACCTGGTGCCGGATGATCAGCGCGCAGGGCGGCGACCCAGCCGCGCCGCTGCCCGCGGCCGCGCACCGCAGCGAGGTGCCCGCACCGGGTACCGGGGTGCTCACCACGCTGGACGCCCAGGCGGTCGGCATCGCGGCGTGGCGCCTCGGCGCCGGGCGAGCGCGCAAGGAGCATCCGGTGCAGGCCGCGGCCGGGGTGCGCTGCCTGGCCCGCCCCGGTGACCGGGTGAGCGCGGGCCAGCCGGTGCTGGAACTGCACACCGACACCCCGGAGACGGTGCCCGCGGCACTGGACGCGCTCCGCGACGCGATCCGGATCGACGGCTGACCGGCGTCGACTGGGCGGCGGCCGTCAGGACGCGGCGGCCTCCTCGGTCGCGTCGTCGGTGTCCCTCGGCTTGGGCGCGGCCTTGCGGACGCGGCGCTGGGCGGGCCGCGGCGGGGGCGGCGGGGTGGCGGCCAGCGGGGCGGGCGTGCCGCCCATGATGATCTCCGCGAAGGTGGCCATCGCCTCGTCCAGCTGCCCCGCGTGGCGGACCTCGGACTCCTCGTTGGCCTGGCGCACCAGGTCGACCAGCGAGTCGGCGTCCGGGCGCTGCGAGACGGCGCTGTCCAGCGCGCCGATCCGGCCCCCGACGCTCTCCTCCACCGCGTCCAGCCTGCTGGAGAGGGTGTCCATCCAGGACGTGATCACGCCGAGCGTGCCCGCCAGCGTCTCCAGCCGGGTGTGCGGGTCGAGCTGGGTGGTCTGCGCGTCGATGGCGCCGGTCAGCTCGTCGCGGGTGACTGCCAGCAGGCCCTGCACCGAGTTGAGCGTGCCGTCGAGCTGACCGATGGTCTTCTCGCCCGCCTCGCCGACCGACCGCTGCACGCCGTCGAGGTGCTCGTGGACGCCTTCGTCGATCTCGGCGAGGTGGCTGCGCAGGCCGGTCTCCGCGGTCTCGATGCGGTCGCGCACCGGGCCGTGCACCGCGGCGGGCAGCCCGTCCAGCCGGATGTCCTGCTTGTCGAGGTGGTGGTCGAGATCGTCGATGCGCTTGTGCAGCCCGGCGATCCGGTCCTCGAGGCCGTCCATCCGGCCCGCGACGCCCTCGAAGCGGCCCGCCACCCCGTCCAGGCGACCGCCGAGCTCGGCGAACGGGGTCGCCAGCCGGTCGACGATGGACTCGACGGCGCGGGTCAGCCCGGTGATCGCACCGTCGGTGGCCTCCAGCTTGGCCAGTGCCTCGTCGACCCGCTCGGCCAGCACGCTGACCTCGGTGCGGTCCGGCATCTCGGAGAGCCGCTTGCGCACCGAGCCAAGGGACTCCAGCGGCGCGAGGCGGGCGTGGATCTCGTCCAGCGCGTCGAAGACCTGCTGTTGCTCACTGTCCCTGATCTCGGCGGCACGCACGAGCATGGTGCGCATCCGATCGAAGGACATCGTGGCTGAATTGTTGTCGTTGCTCACAGTCTTGGCCTTCGGTGAGGGGGGCACGGACCGGACTCGATGCGGGCGCAGCCTAGCCGTCACAGCGCTCACTACTACAACCGGCCGAGTGCCCATCGGGATACGGTTGGGCGGTGGCGATGCCATTGACCCAGGACACCATCCGCACGGTGCCGAAGGTCCTCCTGCACGATCACCTCGACGGGGGACTGCGCGCCGCGACCGTGGCCGAACTGGCCGAGGAGACCGGCTATCGCGGGCTGCCCACCACCGATGCCGGCGAGCTCGCCGCGTGGTTCGGCGCGGCGGCGGGCTCCGGCAGTCTGGAGCGCTATCTGGAGCGCTTCGCGCACACCGTCGGGGTGCTGCAGACGCACTCGGCGTTGCGGCGCGTGGCGGCCGAATGCGCCGAGGATCTGGCCTCCGACGGGGTGGTCTACGCGGAGGTGCGGTTCGCTCCCGAGCTGCACACCGAGGGCGGGCTGCATCTCGAACAGGTGGTCGAGGCGGTGCTCGACGGGTTCGCCGAGGGCAGCGCGCGGGCCGCGGCGGCCGGGGCTCCCGCGGGCGGGCGCATCCGGGTCGGCTGCCTGCTCACCGCGATGCGCCACGCCGCCAGGTCAAGGGAGATCGCCGAGTTCGCGGTCCGCTACCGGGACGCGGGGGTGGTCGGTTTCGACATCGCGGGCGCCGAGGCGGGATTCCCGCCCACGCGTCATCTGGATGCTTTCGAATTTCTGCGTCAGCAGAACGCGCATTTCACGATTCACGCGGGTGAGGCGTTCGGGCTTCCCTCGATATGGGAGGCGCTGCAATGGTGCGGCGCGGATCGGCTCGGGCACGGGGTCCGAATTGTCGACGACATCGCGGTCGCCTCCGACGGGTCGGTGAAGATGGGCCGGCTGGCGGCCTACGTGCGGGACAAGCGGATTCCGCTGGAACTGTGCCCGACGTCGAATGTGCACACCGGTGCGGCCGAATCGATCGTGGGCCACCCGTTCGGACTGCTCGCGGACCTGCGGTTCCGGGTCACCGTCAACACCGACAACCGGCTCATGTCCGGCTGCACCATGACCAGCGAGATGGGCGCGCTGGTGGACGCGTTCGGCTACGGCTGGACCGACCTGCAGCGGTTCACCATCAACGCGATGAAGTCGGCCTTCCTGCCCTTCGACGAGCGGCTCGCGCTGATCGACGACGTGATCAAGCCGGGTTTCGCGGTGGTGCTGGGCTGACGGATCACGCCTGGCTCCAGGCTCAGTGCCCCCGGAGACTTCAGTGCCCCCGGAGACCTCAGTGCACCCGGAGGCGCTCCTCGAGGGCGGTGGCCAGGGTCCGCCAGGCGTACATCTCGGCCTCGAACGGCGGGCTCGGCGCCAGCCGCATCGGATCGGGCCGCAGCACGAAGGAGACCAGCCAGCCCAGCGGCTCCGAGCTGGCCAGCGCCCGCTCCGCGGCGTCCGAGCCGGCCCACTGCTCGGCGTCGGTGATCAGCTCCACGGCCAGGTCGAGCTGGACCGGGTCCACTGTGGTGGGACCCTCGTTCAGGTCGTCGGCCAGCCCGGCGAGCACGTAGGTGTTGTCCTCGTCGACGGCCACGGACAGCTCGCCCGCCCGCGCACGCTCCCGCACCTGGCCCCAGGTGGCCACCGTCTCCAGGTCGTGGTCCTCCGGGTTGCCCGCGAGGTAGCGCACCAGCGCGCGGGGGGAGGTGCAGACGTCGATGCGCCCGGCCCGGCCCAGGAACACCGGGACGTCGTCGAGGTAGCAGCGCAGCGTGTAGTGGTCCCCGATGTCGCTGATGATCCGGATCGGGTCGATGCCGACCTCGGACCAGAACGCCAGCGCCGGATCGGCGCGCCCGCCGTCGTCGGCGCTCTGCGCGGCCGGTTTCGCCGGCGTCCCGTAGGGATCCTCGGTGACGGTCAGCTCGCTCTCCGCGCGCGCCACCGCGTCGGCGTCGACGGCCGGGGTCCGCACCAGGTGGTCGACCGCGTCGAGCACCTCGTCCCAGCGCTCCGCGATCACCGTGCACAGCTCGTTCCAGCGTCGCTCGCCCTCGCGGCCGCTGAAGGCCATGACGCCGCTCTGGAGCAGCTCGAAGCCCGGCGCGGCGTCCAGCACCTCGTGCACCTTGTCCAGCTCGCAGACGTCGGCCAGCGAGCGCAGCATCGCCACCACGTCGGCCAGCTCGGCGATCAGCCAGGTGTCCGGCGGGTCGGCGACCAGCTCCGGCACCCCGACCAGGTCGTAGCGGTGTGCGTCCTCGGGCACCAGGTCCGGGGCGGGCAGCTGCGCCACCACCGGCCAGGCGGGGTGGTCGGCCAGGTCGTGCTCGCACGCGGTGCGCGCGAAGCCGACCAGCTCTGCCACCTCGGCGAAGGCGAAGAGCTCGTCGTCGTCACCAAGGAAGGCCTCCCACTCCTCGCCTTCCTCCCGCCAGCGGGGAGCCCACAGGGTGACCAGGTCCCCCGCGGTCAAGGAGAGCTCGATCGGCACGATGTCCTGAGCCATGCGCGGCAGGGTAACGCCCGGGGACGGGGTGCTCAGGAGCGCGGGTGCCACCCGGTCTTGATCTCGACGAAGGCGCGCAGCCTGCGGGTGTCGGGCGGGCGGGTCCAGTCCGGCTCGGCGGCCGGTGCGGGCAGCACCCGCTTGACGGTGCCGGCCGCGGTCCGTTCCAGCTCGGCGCTGATCACCGCGGGCGCCCCGCACAGGTCCAGCGCGTTGACCTCGGTGTGCGCGGCCAGCCACGGCGCCAGCTCGGCGGTGCGCCCGGTGAGCACGTTGACCGCGCCGGGTGGCAGCTCGGAGGCGGCCAGCACCTCGGCGAGGGTCACCGCGGGCAGCGGGTACTTCTCGCTGGCGACCACGACCACGGTATTGCCGCTCACGATCGCCGGCGCCACCACGGAGACGAGGCCGAGCAGCGGGCTGTCCTGC
>DASXOL010000257.1:0-7001 GCA_036494295.1 Pseudonocardiaceae bacterium | reverse complement strand
TCATCTGCCGTGGGTTTGCCGAGACCGCGAATCACGTCGCTGGTGAATGAGTGGATACCCCCTATTCCTCTTGTGCATATCTGGCCGCGGGTATCCGCTTTCGGTGATTCGCAGGCCCCAGGACCGGGACGATCAGGCGCTGGACGCGTCGATGCCTGCCGATCTGCCCCGAATGGCGCTCTCCGCGAGGGCGGTGGCGCTCGACCGGAGGCATTGCTCACTCCCTGGGCGGTGTCCGTTGCTGTCCCCGGTCCTGGGTGCCTCCCGACCACTGGCGAGATGAGCCCGAGCATGGCCGATGAGCGTCGCGTACACCTTGACCGACTGCGGGCGGCGGCCCTGATCGCGCTCTCGACGAGTGCCGCGGGCGAGGCGGGCGGCCGTCCGGAGCGATGACGAACGTCCGGGTCACGCTGCATCGGCTGCTCGTCGAGCGCTTGGACGATCTGGCCGCACACGAGTGCCACGACATCGCTCGCCTGGCCGCCGCCGGTTACGTGTTGCTCACCTTGCATCGGATCGGCAAAGCGGGACGCTGCCGGTGCTGCGTCCGGTCGAGCTGGTGGTCGCGCCCTCGACGTCGCGCGAGGGTACTAGTAGTATCGAACACATGTTCGATTCAATCCTACGGGAGGCGCCGCTCGTGGCGGCGGCCGATGGTGCGGATTGGCTCGATCCGGTCTGGCTCGAGCAGGTTCCGGAGCCGGCCGACATCGGACAGGTCCCGGCGGCGGAGTCCGCCGCGTCAGGGTGGCTGGCCCTGGAGCTCGACCAGGTCACGGCCGATCCCGCGCGGTTGTCCGACGCGGATCTGATCGACACCATCGTCGGGTTCGAGCGGGTCAACTCCTGGTCGGCCGCGCGCCAGGCAGCGCTGCTGGCCGAGTTCGCCCGCCGCCGTCCCCCCGACGAATCCGGGCCCATCGGGCGTGAGAACCCGTCGCGGTACGGCGAGTACGCCGCCGACGAGGTCGGGCTCGCGTTGCGCCTCTCGCGGCCGGCTGCGGATAACAGGTTGACCATGGCAGAGGTGCTGGCCGCTGATCTGCCCGCCACCCGCGCCGCGTGGGAGAGCGGAGCCATCGATTCGTTCAAGGCCCGCGCGATCATCGAGGCCAGCTACGTGCTACCCCGCGAGCAGCGCGGCGAACTCGAAGCCCGAGTGTTGCCCAAAGCCGGCGAGCAGCCTGTCGCGCGGCTACGCGCCGTGCTGCGCCGCGCGGTGCTCGCCCTCGACCCCGGCGGTGCCGAGGACCGGTACGAGCAGCGTCGTGCCGAGCGGCGCGTGGTGGTGAGTCCGGACCAGGAAGAGGGCATGGCCACGTTGTGGGCACTGCTCTCCGCGCCGGACGCCACCGCCGCGTACCAGCACCTCGGCGACCTTGCCCGCGGGCTGGGCGCGGACGATCCCCGCGGTATGGATGCCCGCCGCGCCGACCTGCTTGTCTACCTGCTCACCGGTCGCGATCTGCCTGCCCCGACCCCGGCGGATCCGCCTCGGCCCGGCACACCATCGGTGTCGGTGATCGTGCCCGTCACGATGCTGATGGGGCTGGACGAGGAGCCCGGGGAGCTGGTCGGTCATGGCCCGATCCCCGCCGCGCTGGCCCGCGAGATCGCCGCCGACGGCACCTGGCGTCGGCTGCTCACCGATCCGGTCTCCGGCGCGCTACTCGACCACGGGCGCACCACCTACACCCCACCCGCCGCCTTGGCCGATTTCGTGCGCGCCCGCGACGTGTACTGCCGCCGGCCCGGCTGCGGCCAGCGCGCGGCCACCGCCGATCTCGACCACGCCGTGCCCTGGCCGGACGGCCCGACCAGCGCAACCAATCTGTACGCCTACTGCAGGCATGATCACCTGGTGAAGACCTTCGCCCCCGGCTGGTCGGTGGCCCCGAATTCCGACGGCACCCTCACCTGGACCACGCCTACCGGGCACGCCTACACCAGCCGCCCCTACGACTACCGGTCCGCATCCGGCCTTGATCCACCGGTATCGCAGGCTTCCGCCGTCAGGGCCTCGGCCGGTCAGGACGCGCCACCTTTCTGAGGGCATCTCGGGGAGCTGAAGCTCGGCATGAACGTCTACTGACCGAGCACGAGGCGGGCGACGAGCACGGTTGCGGTGAGGGTCAGCGCCACCCGCAGCACGCGGCCGTAGCGGTTCCACTGGCCGTCCCACCATCCGGTGTCCCGGCCGAAGTGGCGGCCGAGCGCCATGGCGGCGCGGCCGAGGCCGAAACCGAGGCCGGTCAACAAGGCCGCTGCCCAGTTGCTCAGCAGCAGTACCGCGCCCAGCGCCAGGTAGGGCAGGTTGCTCGGCATATGGGTGCGGACCCCGGAGCCCATCTCGAAGCCGAACTGCAGCGCGCCGGCGTCCGCGCCCGCGCCCACCACCGTGGTGGGCACCTGTGCCCTGCGGTGCGGCAGCGTCACCCGGTGCAGGCCCAGCTCACCGGCCAGGACGAAGAGCGCCACCACGACGAGCACGATGTCGCGCGCGGTCATCGGCAGCAGCGGGCGCACCAGGCTGCCCAGGGCGACCGCCAGGGTGGCGACCGTGAGCCCGCCGAGCAGGAGCCCGACGGTGAAGTAGCTGCGCGACGCGTCCCGCCAGACCGGCGAGCTCAGCAGAGCCGCTGAGTTGGCGCTTCATGCGGAACCGGAGAGCGCGTACCCCGCGGTGAGCCCGAGCAGCAGCCAGGTGAGCACCCAGCCTGCGCCGATCTCGGCGGGTGCCGCCACCGCGGCCAGCGTGGCCGTGACGGCCACCGGCCCGAGGACGGCGCGGCGCATCGGTCAGCGCGGCAGCGAAGGCAGTGACGGCAGCGAAGGCAGTAACGGCAGTGCAGGCTGAGACGGCAGCGCAGGCAACAACGGCACCTCGGGGGAGGCCGCTCGCGACGACGAGTCGGTGAGCGTGGCACTGCAGATCACGAACTCCGGGTTCGGCGCGCCCGGGTGGTAGATCTTGCCGTCCGCGCAGCGGTAGGTGACGCCGTCGGCCACCCAGCGCCAGGCGTTGCGCGCCTCGGGTCCGCCCGCGTAACACGACGCGAACGGCTCGTAGCACACGTGGTCGTTGCCCCACCCGCTGGTGCAGCCCTGCAGGAACCAGTTGTCCTTCCCGCAGTAGTCGGCGGAGTAGGGCGCGCCGGTGCACAGCGGCCCGCCGGGGCCGTCGCTGTAGCCACCGCAGTTCGGGTACTCGGTGCCCTCCTCCGCGCGCGCGGGCCGGGCCAGCGGGATCCACCCCAGCAGGGTCATGCCCAGCGTCATCGCGCCGGTGGCGAGCACCGCGAGGAACCCCCGGCGCCGCAGTCCGGGCTCGGGATCGTCGCGGAACTGCACGGCGCGCGGAGCCGCGTCGGCGCCGCCGTCGTCCAGCCGAGGGACGTCGCTCGGGTTCACCGTCCACCTCCCTGGTTCGGTGCGCTGAGTTCGCTCGACAGCAGGCCGCCGACCTGCTCGCCGATCCGCTGTGGCGAGTGCACCGGCTGGGTGGCCCGCACCGTGCCCGCGTCGTCGGCCAGCAGCAGCGCCGGGGCCCAGGGCAGGTCGAGCTCGGCGACCAGGTCCTGGTCCACCCGGGAGCGCACCTCGGGCACGCTGGGCCAGCGCTCGGCGGCGGCCAGCACCTCGAACCGGGTGCCCGGATGCGAGCGGGCGAGCTGGGTGAACGGCTCGCGTACCACGTCGCAGAAGCTGCATCCGGGGTCGAGCACCAGCAGCATGAGCGGCCCGGTGCCGGCCAGCTCGGCCAGCGTCCGTCCGGTGGCACCGCGCGGCTGCGGCGAGCTCAGCCGGGCCACGTCGTACTGCAGCTCCCGCAGCTGACGCAGCATCCCGGCCATCGCCAGCGTCAGCACGACCAGGCACACCCAGGCCAGCACCACTGCCGCGGCGAGCACGCTCACGAGGTGCTCCCCGGCATCGCCCTGCCGTCCACCGCGGCGGGCAGCGTGTAGAGCAGCACCGCGAGCACCACGGCGGCCACCACGAGCAGGACGGCGCCCGCCCCACCGGGCAGTGTCGCGGCGGGGTACACCAGCGTCGCCGCGACGGTGGTCACCGCGATCAGACCGGCACGGGCGATGCTGCCCGGTCCGACCTGCGTTCCCATCCGGTTGCAGCCGCAGTCCGAGGTGTCCCCGCGGCGCTTGCGCCACCACAGGTGGGCCGCGAAGGCCAGGTAGATCAGCGTCTGCGCGGCCAGCGCCCAGCGCAGCTGCGTGGTGCCCATGAGCACCGCCACCACCGAGGGCACCCCGATCAGCAGCTCGACCACCGCGATCACCCGCGCCATGGCCATCCCGGTGTTCGCCGCCCTGGACAGCGAACGCGGGTCGCGGATGTGTTCCAAGCCTGCGACGACCAGCAGCATCGCGCCTGCGAGGACGGGTACTCCCAGCACGATCACGGGTGCTCCCAGGTGACGTTCAAGCCGGCCAGGAAGGCCATGGCGGTGTTCGGATCTGCGGTGTCCACGCCTGCGGGGCCGGGCATCAGCCGGGTGACGGCGGTCGGGGTGGCCAGCACGAGCAGGTCGGAGCGGGCGCGGCCCTGTGCGCCCGCACCGAGCGGCTGACGCCACATCTCCCCGTGCGCCGTGCGGTAGCCGCCGAAATCGGGCACCGCGACCTGGCTGGTACCCGGACGCTCGATGGTCAGGTGGCCGATACCCGGGATCTGCTTGGCCACCCGGACCGGCTCCATCCGCAGCTGGCGGGTGCTGCGCGGCGCCAGGAGCATGCCCAGCGGCGTCTCGGTGAACCGGAACGCGTCGAAGGTCCGCAGCATCGTGTCGGCGGCGGGGTGCGGTCCGGCGTTGCGGGTGTGCAGCTCGAACCAGTGCCCGCGCCACGCGGCCCGGTACTCGGCCGGATCGGCACGGGTGCCCAGGGTCAGCTCGCCGCCACGAAAGGGCCGGCGGAAGACCTGGTCGTGGATGGTCGTGTACCGGCTGTGCCAGTCGAAGGCGCCCTGCTCGGCGACGGTGAACGAGCGCCGGGACCCGTTCACGAGGGCGAAGAACGCACCCGACCACGGCGTGGCGCAGGCGGCTGCGTCGAGATCGTCAGCGGCCCGCCCGCCCAGCGACAGCTGCCTGCCGTCCGGGCTCACGAAGGCAAGCCCGCCGCGCCACGGCCAGTCGAACCGGCCGTGCGGTGCGCCGGACTGCGGTGCGACTGGCTGTGACGTACGACTGCTCGCTTCGCTCATCTGCACCACCCCCAGAACGTCGCCGGGCCGGGCTCCTGATGACGCGCCGCGTCGACACGGAGACTGAGCGCGATATTGGCACAGCTTCCGCCGTGACGACCAGAGCGATTCGTACGGTCAGGTCTGCACCAGTTCGGTGGGCACGGTCAGCACGTCCACCATGGCCCCGTTGCGCAGCACGGTGATCGGCAGTGTGGTGCCGATGGCCTCGGAGAACAGCTGCCGCTGGATGCCCTGGGCCTCGGTGACCGGCTTGCGCCCGGCGGACAGCACCAGATCCCCGCCGCGCAGGCCGGCCCGGTCGGCGGGGCTGCCCGGAATGACCTCGACCAGGCGCAATCCGTTCCGTTGCCCGGTTCGCTCGGCGACCTGGGCGGGCAGCGGGGCGGGCACGCCGACCAGTCCGAGGTAGCCGCGCCGCACCCGGCCGTCGGTGATCAGGGCGCCGATGATCCGGCGGGTCGTGCTGTTGACCGGCACGGCCATGCCGAGGCCCACGCCCGCCACCGCGGTGTTGATCCCGACCACCTCGGCGTCCGCGTTCGCCAGTGCTCCGCCGGAGTTGCCGGGGTTGAGCGCGGCGTCGGTCTGGATGACGTCCTCGATCACCCGGCTGGCCCGGCCGGAGCGCACCGGCAGCGAGCGGCCGAGTCCGCTGACCACCCCCGCGGTCACCGATCCGGCGAGCCCGAGCGGGTTGCCGACCGCCACGACCAGCTGACCGACGACCAGCTCGTCGGCGTCCCCCAGCACCGCGGCCGACGGCGTCGAGCCGACAGCGCGGATCACCGCGAGGTCGGAGAGCTGGTCGCGGCCCACCACCTCGAACCGGCGCTCGGTGCCGTCGGTGAACGCGGCCAGGCCGTCGTGCGCCGAACCGACGACGTGCGCATTGGTCAGCAGCAGGCCGTCCTCGGTGAAGACCACGGCCGAGCCGGCGCCCGGTCCGATCCGCAGGCTGGCGACGTGCGGGGTCAGCGCCGCGGCGACCGAGCTGACCGTGTGTGAGTAGGAGTCCAACGGGTTCACCGCGCCCCACCGCCTCAATCGTGCTACCAGGACACGCCGAATTACAGCGTTGCACGTGCAACGCCGCAAAGCGATGTGGTGTTCCCTCAGTCCGGCGCGCTGAGCGAGGGGTCCCAGACCAGCCCCGGCACGCCCCAGCCCTGGTCGCGCAGCATCTTCTTGGCCGCTCTGTCGTACCTGCCGACGAGCCGGTCCAGGTAGATGATGCCGTCCAGGTGGTCGGTCTCGTGCTGCAGGCAGCGCGCCAGCATGCCGGTGCCCTCGACGACCACCGCGGCGCCGTCGGCGTCGGTCCCGGTGACCCGTGCCCACTCCGCCCGGCCGGTGGGGAACGACTCGCCGGGCACGGACAGGCAGCCTTCCCAGTCGTCGTCCGGGTCGGGCATGGTCTCCGGCCGCTCGCTGGTCTCCAGCTCCGGATTGACCACCACGCCCCGGTGGTGGGTCCCCTGATCGTCGGGACAGTCGTACACGAAGAGGCGAAGGTCTACACCGACCTGGTTCGCGGCGAGCCCGACACCCTCCGCCGCAGCCATGGTGTCGAACATGTCCCGGACCAGCTCGTGCAGCGGCTCGCCCACTTCGGTGACGGTCCTGGTAGGGGTGTGTAGTACGGGGTCGCCCACGACCCTGATAGGCCGAACAGTCATGATGGGGGGACAGTAGCCGTGCGCAGTCGTGCCGCCACTGGGACCCTGCGAGCGGTGCGGTAGGGAGGCAACGGTGGAGCTACGGAGCGCTCGCCG
>DASXOL010000256.1:0-16267 GCA_036494295.1 Pseudonocardiaceae bacterium | reverse complement strand
TCGGTACGCCCGAGGAGGTGGCTGATGTGGTGACCTTTCTGTTGTCGGACCGCGCCAGTTGGGTCAACGGTGCGCACATCTGCGTGGACGGTGCGCAAGGTCGCGCCAGCGCAGGAGCTTGGTAGGCGTCCAGGCGAGGCTCTACAGACAGGGGCAACGCCTTCGTCAAACGTTGTACGAAAGGCTCGGATATCACGATTCATTCCCATTGGGCCGATTCCATACCGCCGCCATTCTCAGTCCACGACGAAAGCCGATGACCAGCGTCTACTGACGCTGACCTGCGTCGGTGCGCGCGCAGACGCGGCACTTATAGGCTCGCGCCGGTGGAGTTCCGTCACCTCTCCGAGGGCCGCCGAGTCACCAAGCCGTCACTGGACGAGGACGAACTGGAGCCCGGCCCGTCCTCGTTCAGCGGCGAGATCGATCTCGACCTGGTCCGCGTGGCGGGCGGTGACTGTGCCGGTTCGCGCGGGCACGGCGCCGTCACGCGCTCGATCGTGTCCGACGTCGACCTCACCGGCGCGACGCTGTCACCGCTCACCGTGTCGGATTCCCGGTTCACCGGCGTGGACCTGTCGAACGCGTCGATACAGCAGGCGAACCTCCGGCGTACGGAGTGGCTCCGGCTGCGCGCCATCGGTCTGCGGATGGCGGTCGACAGGCTGGAGGACGGCTACTTCGAGGGCGTCCGGTTCGACTACGCCACCATCCACATCGAGCGGGTGAAGGGGCTGGCGGTGTTCCAGCAGTGCTCGTTCCGGGAGGCCGAGATCCGCGGCGACCTGTCCGGTGTCGTGTTCGACCAGTGCGAGCTGACCGGCGTGCGGTTCACCGCCCGCGCGGCGAACGGCACCGATCTCACCACCTCACGCCTCGACGGTGCCCTGGGTCTGCTGTCGCTGCGCGGTGCGCGGATCACCACGACGCAGGCGCTGTCGATCGCGGTGCAGCTCGCGGCCGAGGCAGGGCTGTCGGTCGAGCATTGACTCAGACACGTGCGGCCCCGGCGAGGCATCCGCTAGCGTCCGGTGTCGATGAGCCAGTACGTCGCTGCGATCGACCAGGGCACCACCTCCACCCGCTGCATCGTCTTCGACCACGACGGCCGGGTGGTCTGCGCGGACCAGCGCGAACACCAGCAGATCTTCCCCAGGGCGGGCTGGGTGGAGCACGACGCGGCCGAGGTGTGGACCAACACCAGGGAGGTCGCCGCCGGAGCGCTGGCCAAGGGGGACCTCACCGCGAGCGACATCGCCGCGGTGGGCATCACCAACCAGCGCGAGACCACCGGGGTGTGGGACCGGGGCACCGGCGAGCCGGTGCACAACGCGATCGTCTGGCAGGACACCCGCACCGACCGGATCTGCACCGAGCTCGGCGGCGACGCGGGCCTCACCAGGTACCAGGGGCGCACCGGGCTGCCGCTGTCCACCTACTTCGCCGGACCGAAGATCCGCTGGATCCTGGACAACGTCGACGGCGCGAGACAGCGCGCCGAGAACGGCGAGCTGTGCTTCGGCACCATGGACAGCTGGGTGCTGTGGAACATGACCGGCGGGCCCTCGGGCGGCCTGCACGTCACGGACGTCACGAACGCCTCCCGCACCCTGCTGATGGACCTGGACACGCTGTCCTGGGACGAGGACATCGCCGCCGAGATGGGCATTCCGCCGGCGATGCTGCCGGAGATCCGATCCTCGTCGCAGGTGTACGGCAAGGCCAGGGAGCGCGGCCCGCTGGCCGGGGTGCCGATCGCGGGCATCCTCGGCGACCAGCAGGCCGCCACCTTCGGCCAGGCCTGCCTGGCCGTGGGGGAAGCCAAGAACACCTACGGCACCGGCAACTTCATGCTGCTCAACACCGGCACCGAGAAGGTGACGAGCAACAACGGGCTGCTCACCACGGTCTGCTACCAGATCGGCTCGCAGGACGCCGTGTACGCGCTGGAGGGCTCCGTCGCGGTCACCGGCTCACTGGTGCAGTGGCTGCGGGACAACCTCGGGATGATCTCCTCGGCGGCCGACATCGAGGCGGCCGCGGCCAGCGTCGAGGACAACGGCGGCGCCTACTTCGTGCCCGCCTTCTCCGGGTTGTTCGCGCCGTACTGGCGCTCCGACGCGCGCGGCGCCATCGTCGGGCTCACCCGCTACGTCACGAGGGGCCACCTGGCCAGAGCGGTGCTGGAGGCCACCGCGTTCCAGTCCCGCGAGGTGCTCGACGCGATGAACGCCGACTCCGGCGTGGCGCTCACCTCGCTGAAGGTGGACGGCGGCATGGTGGTCAACGACCTGCTCATGCAGTTCCAGGCCGACATCCTGGACGTCCCGGTGATCCGCCCGGTGGTCAGCGAGACCACCGCGCTGGGCGCCGCGTACGCCGCGGGACTCGCCGTCGGCTTCTGGTCCGGCCAGGAGGAGATCCGGGCGAACTGGGCCGCCGACCGGCAGTGGGACCCGCAGATGGACCCCGCGCGCCGGGAGAAGCTCTACGCCCAGTGGCGTAAAGCGGTCACCCGGACTCTTGACTGGGTCGACGACTGACCTCGCGTCGCCTGCCCACGGCCAGCGCCACGCCCGAGCCGGCCGCGGCGAGCGCGCCACCGGCGGTCAGCGTCACCGCGAGCAGGCTCACCTCATCCTGCGGCGCAGTCGTGCTCTGGGCACTTCCGGCGTTCTGGGCGTTCTGGGCAACCGCATGAGCACTGGCACCTGCGGGCGTAGCCAGTTGGGCAGCCCCCGCTACGGGGGCCGGGCCGAGCAGCGCGGCAACGGCGATGAGCCCGCAGCCGACGATCCGCATCAGATCCCTCCTCGTGCGCTGGTTCTCCCCCGTGAGACGCATGGCCTCGGGGCTGGTTGCCCCGAGGCCACACTCAGCGCTCGCTCGTGAGCACCGCGTAGACGATGATGCTGTCGCGGTAGCTGTGCCGGGCCCGGTCGAGCTCGCCGCCACAGGTGACCAATCGCAGCTCAGGGGCCTGGGTGTCGCCGTAGACCCGGCCGGTGGGGAACTGGGTCTTGGGCACTTCCTCGACCCGCCGGACGGTGAACCCGACGGTGTGACCATCGTCACGGTCGATGCTCACCTGGTCGCCGGGAGCCAGTTCGGCGAGCCGGGCGAAGACACCCTGGGAGCCGCGCGCGTTCACGTGCCCGAGCACCACGGCTGGCCCGACCTGGCCGGGTGTCGGCCCGTAGCGGTACCAGCCGGCCTGCATCGGGTCGTCCAGCGAGGGTACCTCGACGGTGCCGTCCGCGTTCAGGCCCAGCGGGATCAGCGTGGACGCCGCGCCGATCGCCGGGATCCGCAGCCGGGTCGGCGTCGCCGCGGGCAGCGGCGCCACCGGGCCGGGAACGGCGGCGTCTGCCACCGGGGAGCCCGCCGGGACGGGTGCGGCGCCGCCCTGGACCCCGCACCCCACCGCCACCAGCAACAATGCCGCGAACAGCAGTGCTCTGGTCACGACCGGACCCGGCGCCGGGCGAGCGCGCCCGCCCCGGCGGCGGCGACCGCCGCACCCAGCGCCAGACCCGCGGTGAGCGGGAGCGTCGAGTGCTCGGGCGCCCCGCCACCGGTCGCAGGCGCTCCCTTGGGCACCCGGGAGACCTGACCCGCGCCCGGTGCGGCCGAGGGCGTGCTCGGGTGCGTCGCGGGTCCGCCCTGGGTCGGTGCGGGGAGCACCGTGAAGGTGGCCTTGATCCGCTGCTCACCGCAGTCGACCGAGACCGGGTAGCGGCCCGGTTCGGCGTCGGAGTTCACCGTGGTGGTGCCGCTCATCGCCCACGGCTGGTGGCCTTCCGGGTTCTGCGCCAGCGTCACGGTGCCCAGCACCGGTGAGGTCAGGACGCCCGGTGCGGCGCAGCCCGCCGCGGTCGCCGTGACGGTGTCCCCCGGATGCGCCGACTTCGGCTCCACCGCGAGCCAGGTACCCGCCGGAGGCTGGCCGGTCTGGTCGGCCACGACGGTGAAGGGGGCGGTGAGCGACTCGCCGTTGCAGGCCATCGTCGCGGTGTAGGTGCCGGGAGCGGTGCCCGCGGCGACCACGCCGGAGCCGTTCAGGTTGGGCGCCGCAGCCGTGGCGTCGTGGAGCAGACGGACGTCGGTGAGCACGTCCGAGGTGAGCGGCCCGGCCGCCGGGTCCGGGCAGTAGCCCTGGACATGCACTTCCTGTCCGGGCGACAGTGGACTGCCGGATGCCGACAGGTAGGGCTCGGTGGTCGTGGTGGCGTCGGCGGCCAGTGCGACCGGACCGGCGAGGCCGGTCGCGAGGCAACTGATCAGCAGACCGGTGCCGAGAATGAATCCCCTCATGGTGTGGTCCCTCCCACTTCGAGCAGGTCAGCCACCCGCTCGTGATAGTGAGGAGACGTTGACAGGGGTGCGGCGTTGATCTCGTTGCCGAACCGTCACCGCAGGTTGCGGCATCACAGTGAACCCCGGGTCAACTTGGCAACCCGAGGTGTGGTAATGCGTCTCTGTGAAGATCCGCTCCGCACCGGTCGGGTGCCCCGTGACGGCAGTGGATCGCCGTCGCCGGGCGGCGGGCTAGGCTGTCGCCCGTGCCGCTCTACGCCGCTTACGGGTCCAACATGGACCCCGTCCAGATGATGGAGCGCGCGCCGCATTCCCCCATGGCGGGTACCGGATGGCTCATCGGCTGGCGGCTGACCTTCGGTGGCGAGGACCTCGGCTGGGAAGGCGCGCTCGCCACCGTCGTGGAGGACCCGACCTCCCAGGTGTTCGTGGTGATCTACGACGTCACCCCGGAGGACGAGAAGATGCTCGACAGCTGGGAGGGCGGCGAGCTCGGGCTGCACAAGAAACTGCGGCTGCGGGTGCACACCATGGAGGGCTCGGTGCTCGCCTGGCTCTACGTGCTCGACGCGTACGAGGGCGGGCTGCCCTCGGCGCGCTATCTCGGCGTGATGTCCGACGCCGCCGAGGCCGCGGGGGCGCCGGAGGACTACGTCAGCGACCTCCGCACCCGCCCCTGCAGCGGCATCGGCCCCTGATCGGGCCGGCCCGTCAACAGAAGACCACCAGCGGCTGGCGGTCTGCCCGGACGCCGAGGAAGCCCGCCACCGTCACCCGGCAGCCCGCGTCGATCCTCCGGACGCCGTGCAGCCGCGCGGCGTCGAACAGCACCAGGTCGCCCTGTTCGGGCCGCACTACGTGGAGCGGCTCGCCGAGCGCGTCCCGCTCGATGCCGTACGAGCCGTGCCTGCTCTCGTGGTAGCTGCACGCGCTGTTCGGGATGCCCCAGAAGTCCAGTTCGCCGCCGCTGCCGCTGGCGGGAGCTTGGACGTACAGGTTCATGCCGATCCGCTTGCGCAAACCCAGGGCCCGCACCAGCGGGGACTCGCACTGGTCGATGTGCGGGCGCGCGGATTCCCCCACGGACCATTTCCGGACGTTCAACGGAAGCATCGACCGGCCGTTGACCCGGCCGACCGTCGCGCCGTAGGGCCACAACTCGTCGACCACCGCGCGCAGTGTGTCGCCCGGAAAACCCACCGCGGAAAAAGCGGTCCGCAGGTCGTTGATGGTATGCAACGCCGTCGAGAAATAGAGTTCCGCGCGTTCGGGGCTGACTTCGGCGTCACCAACCGAGACACCGACGCTGGCGAAGTCTCTGGTGAGCTCGTACCGCGACGACTCGCAGAGCTCGTCGATTCTGGCCAGCAGGCCCGCCGGATCCGCACACGACCAGAAACCCTTCTGGTGAATTGCGGCTATCGTTCCCTGTGCCAGGTCGAACAACGTCTCGGGGGTGAGTTCGGACGCCGTCTCGAACGTCACCGGAGCCCCGAAGAACCCGCCGGTGAGCCGGAGCCGACGGAGACCAGATCGCCCTCCAGCACCGTCGAGCACCGCCCGCCCAGCCGCACGCGCTCACCCCGCATCTCGATCATCACGACCCCGCCCCGCGGCGACGCCTGTTCCGCGGTCAACCGGTTCCGGCCGAGCTTGTTCGACCACCACGAAGCCAGGGTGCAGTGGGCGGAGCCGGTCACCGGATCCTCCGGGACGCCGACCCGGGGGTAGAAGCATCTGCTCACGATGTCGGTGCCCTGGCCCGCGGCTGCGGTGACGATGACGCCGCGGTACGGCTCCCGGGCCAGCGCTTCGTACGCCACCGTGACGTTTCGCACCTCGGACGCCGAGCCCACCTCGAGCAGCAGGTCGAACTTCCCTCTCGCCGCGGCCACCACGTCGCAGCCCGTGACAAAGGCGAAACCCTCGTCCGTACCGGCAATCGGTTCGGGCGGGTCGGCCGGGAAGTCCATCCAGATCACTCCGTCCGGCGCTCGGACGCACTCGAGCAGACCGCTCGACGTCTCGAACTTCGCGCTGCCGTCGAGCACGTGCGCCGACGCCAGGGTGGCGTGGCCACAGAGCTCGACCTCGGCGGCGGGGGTGAACCACCGCAGCGGCCGCACCCCGTCCGACGCGGGCGGCTCGACGAAGGCGGTCTCGGAGTGCCGCATCTCGGCGGCGACGTCCTGCATCCAGTCGGCCGAGGCCGGCCCTTCGAGCAACACCACACCGGCCGGATTGCCGCCAAAGGGCACCTCGGAAAACGCGTCGACGACAAAGATCCTGGTCACCGGCTCACCGTACTCGGCGCTCCGCAGCAAGATCCAGACGTCGTGACCGCGCGGGCACCCGCCGGACAGTCATGGCGCGGCACGCACCCGACCCAGTCCCGATGAATCATTCCGACTGGCACCGGCGATACCACTGCTGACACGATCGTTGCAGAAGATCAACCAACCTCGGCACGACCCCAGCCTGCCCAGGGAGGCGCCATGGCCGGCGAACGGCGATCTCTGCGGTCATGGTGGTGGTCGCTCCTCGCGGCATTCATCACCAGCGGCCTCGGTGTCGCGATCAATGTGGCGACGAACAACGTAGGGAATTGGTGGCCGTGGCTGATTGTCGTCGCACTCAGCGTCGGAGCCGCGGTGACGACCCGGGCGACAGCGGACCCGGCATCCGGGAGATCCGCCGAACCAGACCCCGCACCTGCCGCACCGCGAAGCGTCAAGCAGCAGATCACCATCGGCAGGAGCGACACGACCAATATCGCGGGGCGGGACCTGACGATCACCAGTCGCGGCGAAGAATCGCACTCCGGTGAATGACGGCGGTCCCGGTGCGCCCGCGGCCGGTGACGGAGTTCCCACCGACGCGGAGCAGACCGTCAACGTCCAGTCGGCCACCACGGCGAACGTGGCGGCCCGCGATCTGAGTTACTACAGCGTCCATGTGGCACCGCAGGCGGTGCGCCCCGGTGCCGGCACCTTCTCCGTCTCGGTGCCGCAGCGCGCCGACACCATGCCGATTCGCGGTCGGGACGAGTTGATCGGCGAACTCATCGACGCGTTCAGCAGTGCCGGCGATGGCTCCGAGGTGCCGGAGGCCTCGCGGATCCATCTGCTGCAGGGGCTGGGTGGCTGCGGCAAGACCGCCGTCGCCATGCGGTTCGCCCAGCGCGCGGCCGAGCAGGGCACACTCGTCTGGTGGGTCCCGGCCGGTGACCAGGCCTCGGTCAGCGCGTGCCTCCGCGAGGTCGCCACCCGGCTCGACGGCGATTCCGCGAGGGTCGCCCACGCGTGGTCGGGCGATCGCAGTGCTCCGGACGTCCTCTGGCAGTTACTCGAAGCGACGCGGCAACGCTGGATCCTCGTTTTCGACAACGTCGAGGACTCGACGGTGCTCAATCCCGCGACCGGTAATCACCTGGACGGCACCGGGTGGCTGCGAACGCCACCCAGCACCGGGATGTTGCTGCTCACCAGTCGAAACGGCGACCCGGGGCAATGGGGAAACTGGGTCACGATCCACCGGCTTCGCCCGTTGCCACCGTGCGACGGCGCACAGGTCCTGCTCGACTACGCCACCGACCGGGCCGGGACAGCGGCGCAAGCCGCGGAACTAAGCGCCCGGCTGGGCGGACTACCCCTCGCACTGCGCGCCGCGGGCTCTTACATCCTGACCGTGTCCCAGAGCCCGGAATGGCTTCCGGAACACCAGCCGATCACCTTTCCCTCGTATCTCACCGCACTGAACGAGAGGTTCTCGGCGCCCGACCGCGAGGATGTCACGGAGAATCTCGGGCTCGAAATAGTCCACCAGGCCGCGGAACTGTCGCTTCAGTTGCTCTCCGCCACTGACCAGCACATCGCCCGGCTGTTGCTCGAACTGTTCTCCCAGCTCGCGGACGCCGCCATTCCCTACGCCAAGATCCTGCGCGCCGACGCGGTCCGCGCCGACCCCCTCTTCGCCGCCGTCTCGATCGACCAGTTGCGCAGTGTCGTGAACACCCTCGCCGCACTGTCGCTGATCGATATCCAGACCGTGCCCGAGGTGAACGAGCCGGGCATGAGCCGGGTGCTGACGATACATCCGATCATCCGTGACATCGCCCGGCTGAGAAGGACGCACGACCTGGAGAGCATCGTCTTCCTGGGCCTGCGAGCGGTGCACGCGGTCGCCGCGGAACTGGACCCGGAGGCTCCCCAGGACTGGCCCGCCTGGCAGCTGATCGCGCCGCACTGCAATCACCAGATCTATTCGTCCACCACGCAGATCCCACACCTGCCGGCGCAGCGCAGGGACGAGACGGACGAGATCGCCATCCGGCTGGGATTGCTCTCGAGCCGCTATCTGGACAGCATCGGGCTCTACCAGCAGGCCGAACGGGTGCTGCTGACCCTGCTCACCCAGCGCGGCGTGGCGGACTCCGCGCACCCGGTGGCGCTGGCGGTTCGGCACGAGCTGACACGGTGCTATGCGTGGCAGGGGCGCTGGCCGGCCGCCGAGCAGGAGTGTCGCTCGGTCCTGTCGGCCCGCAGGCGGGCACTCGGCAGGTTGCATCCGGACACGCTGGCCACCTGGCACAATCTCGCCGCCATCCTGGCTGGCAGGCAGTCCTCACTCCGCGATGCGGAACGGGAGTACCGGTCGGTTCTCAAGGCCAGGGAGTCGGTGCTCGGAACCGAGCACCCCGACTACCTCAACTCGTTCCACGGCCTGGCGTACACCCTGGGAGAACAGGGCCGCTGGCAATCCGCGGAGGCGGCCTACCAGGTCGTCATGCGTTCCCGCACCGCCATACTCGGCCCGGACCATCCGGCCACGCTGTGGACTCGACACGAACTCGCTTCCTGCGCGGACGAGCAGGGCCGCTGGGCGCAGGCGCAGGACATGTTCCTGACCGTCTCCGAACGCCGCCGCGCCGTGCTGGGCGAGGCGCATCCCGACACGCTCATCAGCCGGGGCGAACTGGCAGGCGTGCTCGGCAAGCTCGGCGACATCGAGGGTGCCCGCTCGACCTATCACGAGGTGCTCGGCCTTCAACTCCAGGTCCTCGGAGACCGGCATCCGGACACCCTCGCCACGAAGCACAACCTCGCCTGGCTCCTCAGCCTCGAGCAGCGCTGGGAGGAAGCCGAGAGAGCCAGCGAACTGGTCCTTCAGGCGCGGCGGCGGGAACTGGGCGGCCAGGACAGGGACACCCTCGTCTCAGCGCACAACCTGGCGGTCGCCATCGGCCGTCAGGGCCGCCTCGACGAGTCCCGGGAACTGCTCTGGACGACGTGGACGCGGCGGACCGAACTTCTGGGCAGCGAGCATCCCGAGACGCTGACGACGGAGCATGAACTGGCGACCCTGAAAGCCGAGCAAGGTCAGCACGCCGAGGCGATGAACGAGTACCAGATCGTCCTGAAGAAGCAGACCAGAGTCCTCGGAAAGGATCACCCGGATACCGAGCTCACCCGAGCCAACATCCGTGCGCTGACCATCGAGCAGACCGGGGTCAGCCCCGGCCCAGGTTGACCGGCGGCACCGCGGCATCGGCCGGGGGTTCGAGCGCGGTCGGCATCGACAACGCGTGCAGCGCCCTGATCGCGGTCCTGGCCAGCAGCCGGATACCGATCTCGATCGCGCCTTCGGCCACGTCGAAGCTGCCCTGGTGCAGGTCGAGCCGCTCACCCGGTCGCGCGACCCCGAGCCTGAACATCGCGCCCGGAGTGTGCTGCAGGTACCAGGAGAAGTCCTCGCCGCCCATGCTCTGCGGGGTGTCGCGTACCGCGGAGACGCCCATTTCCAGGATGGCCGCCGCCCTGATCACCTCGATGCACTGCGCGTCGTTGATCACCGGCGGGCGTCCGCGGAGGTATTCGAGGGACACCTCCGCGCCGAACGGGGCGACGACCTGGCGTACCACCTCGCTCACGATCTCCGGCGCGGCTTTCCAGGTTTCGATGTCGAGCATCCGCACGGTACCTGCGACGTGCCCGCTCGTCGGTATCGCGTTGTAGGTGGTGCCCGCCTGCATGGCGCCGAACACGATCAGCAGCGCGCTTCGGGCGTCCACCTTGCGCGCCACGATCGCGGGGACGTCGGTGACGACCCGGGCCAAGGCGGTGATCAGGTCGGATGTCAACTGTGGCCGCGCGGTGTGCCCACCCTTACCGGACAACTTGACGACGAGATTGTCCGCGGCCGCGGTGAGCGCCCCGGCGCGCAGCCCGACTCCGCCGACCTCCAGGTGGGGATCGCAGTGCAGCCCGTAGATCTGCGATACCCCCTCCAGCGCCCCGAAGTCGATCATCTCCAGGGAACCGCACGGCAGGATCTCCTCGGCCGGCTGGAAGATGAACCGCACCACGCCGGGTAGCGCCGACCGCATTTCCGCGAGGGCGAGCGCGATGCCGAGCACGATGGTCGCGTGCACGTCGTGCCCGCAGGCGTGGCAGACGTTCGGCACGGTCGACCGGTAGCGGACGTCCTTGAGGTCCTGGAGCGGAAGCGCATCCAGGTCGGCCCTGATGGCCACCACCGGGGCGGCCGCATCGCCCGGACCCACGTCACACACCACGCCGTTCTTTCGCGGCAGCATGCGCGGCTCCAGGCCTGCCTCGCTCAGCGTCTTCGCGATCCGGGACGCGGTGTCGAACTCGTGTCCGGAGACCTCCGGGTGCGCGTGCAGCCAGCGACGAAACTGAACAAGTTCGGGATACCGGCCGCGGACCCAATCGCGAACCTGGTCGGCAAAACTGTTCTCGTCCGACGTATTGAGTTGCCTTAGAATGGTTTACACCTCTTCATCATTCGCGGAGGGAGCCAGCGGTCCGCCGCGAGGCCGCTTCGGCTTCCCTCGAACGCATCGCTGAGATCAGTCGCTCCCGCTGCGCGTCGTCGGTGGCCGCCGCCAGCCCGGTGAGCGCCAGCGCCAGGGCTGCGTCGCACACCGCACGATCCGCTGCGGGCGTGACGCACGCCGCAGCGAACTCGGGCTGGTGGTTCACCGCGTCACCGCAGTCGATCGCGATGGTCGGATGGATCGCGGGCAGTACCCGGGTCACGTTGCCCATGTCGGTGCTGCCGGTCTGCCGGTCCCGTTCACCCTCGGGGCTCAGCGGCGAGCGGCCGAGATCGGTGATCGCCGTGCGGTACGCGGCGGCGAGCCAGGGGTCTGGCACGAGATCGGTGTAGACGGGGGAAGCCTGGGTCACCTCGTGGGTGCACCCGGTGGCCACCGCTCCCGCCTCGAAGCAAGCCCGGACCCGGGTCTCCAGCTGTTGCAGGGACTCCACGTCGGGCGCACGAAGGTAGTACAGCGCCGACGCGTGGGCCGGGACGACATTGGGCGCGGCGCCGCCGT
Source organism: Pseudonocardiaceae bacterium (assembly GCA_036494295.1). Taxonomy (GTDB): domain Bacteria; phylum Actinomycetota; class Actinomycetes; order Mycobacteriales; family Pseudonocardiaceae. Next base: position 4,590 of record DASXOL010000256.1, on the reverse strand, counting down.
GGGTGACGATGCCGTGCAGCATCTGCTTCGGCTCCAGATGCTGGCGCAGCAGGCCCACCGCCACCTGGGCCACGATGAGCGCGTCGGCGGCGTTGCGGCCGCGGTGCGGCGCCGTGGCGGCGTGCGCCGCCTTGCCGCGGTAGGTCAGCTGCATGTCGGTGATGGCCAGTGACGTGCACGCGCAGGTCTCTTCGGGAGCCGGATGCACCATCATCGCCATCGCCACGTCGTCGAAGACACCCCTCTCCAGCAGGAGCACCTTGCCCCCGCCAGCCTCTTCGGCAGGCGTTCCGATCAACTTGATCGTCACATCGAGCCGGTCGGCCACCTCGCGCAGCGCGAGCGCGGCCCCGGTGGACGAGGCCGCGATGATGTTGTGCCCGCAGGCATGGCCGATCTCGGGCAGCGCGTCGTACTCCGCGCACAACCCGATGACCAGCTCACCCGAGCCGTAGGTGGCGGTGAACGCGGTGTCCAGACCGGCGACACCGCGCTCGACCTGGAAGCCTTCCCCCTCCACCGCGTCGGCCACGGTGGCGGCGCTGCGGTGCTCGGCGAAGGCCAGCTCCGGCTCGGCGTGGATGCGGTGGGAGAGCGCGCGCAGAGCGTCCGCACGCCGCTCGACCGCGGCGGCGAGAGTGGCAGCCGCTTTACTCACCCCTTGATTCTGCCCGATCGGCGGTATCCGCGAGGACTGTGGGTGAAAGTCCTTCGCTCACCGGTTCCTGTGCGTCTCCGATCGGCTGTCACAGCGATCATGCCGCCCGATCAGGTGGGACCCGCCGAGCGATGGGCGGTATCGATCCGTTGATCAAGTCGTCGACCAGTGTGCTCGCCTTGCCGTCAGCGTGGCGCGCGACGCGCTTGTATTCTCATGTCGATGCCACAGCTGCGGCTGGGGACCTGCCTGTCACTCACGGGCCGGTATTCGCAGTTCGGCGTGCAGGCCGCGGATGGCTTGGAAACATGGCGCGTTCTGGACGGCGACGCCGAGATCGTCATCGACGACGACGGCAGCGATGCGGCCCGCGTGCGGTCCTGCCTGCGGGACCTGGCGGGCAGATGCGATGTGTTGCTGGGACCCTATTCGACTCAGCTCATGCGGGCGGCATCCCAGGTCGCACCCGACCTTGATCGCTTGGTGTGGAATCACGGCGGATCAGGCGACGACGTCGAAGCAGCAGCTCCCGGCCATGTCGTGTCCGTGCTGTCCCCGACGAGCCGCTACGCCGAGCCGTTTCTGCGCCATCTGGCAGCGCAGACCGCCTGCCCGCCACTGTGGCTCGCACCCGGGCGCGGGAGCTTCGGTCGCCAGATCGTCGCGGGCGCAGAGAAAGTTGCCGAGAAACTCGGGATGAACACGGTTCGGATCGGTCCGGCAGATGACCTGCCCGCAGATCCCCCGGCGGGGTGGGACCTGTTCTGCGCGGGCTCGTTCGAGGAGGACGCCGCCCGAGTCACCGCAGCTGTCGCGCTCGGGCAGCCGCCACGGTCGATCGGAGCAGTCGCAGCAGGCGTGCACCAGTTCGCCCAGGTGGTGCCCAACGCCGAAGGAATCCATGGGATCGCGCAGTGGTTCCCGGGGCGGCGCACGACCGTCGATCTGGGCCCCGCCGAGGCGGATTTCCTTCCTGCCTACGCAGCCCGAGCCAACGCAGCCCCGGACTACCTCGCGGTTCAGGCCGCGGCCGCAGCCGTGCTGGCCACGCACTGCGTGCGCGTCACCGGCAGTACGGAACGAGCGGACCTGTGGGCCGCCGCCGCAGGCCTGAAGGCGACCACGCTGTACGGCTCGTTCGGCATCGATCCGGTCACCGGAGCACAACTCGACCACGAGACCGCGCTGGTGCGCTGGACCGCGGACGGCCTCACCTTGGCCTCCACGTCTCGCTGACGGAGTGGCAGCTCAGAAGCTGTCCACCGGCACGTGCATGCCCCACACGTCGCGCAGTGCGTGGCACACCTCCCCCACCGTGGCCTGGGCGGCGAGGGCCTTCTTCATCGGGTACAGCACGTTGTGCTCCGGGCCGCTGCCCTCGGCCGCCTTGCGCAGCTCGTCCAGCGCAGCGCTGACCTCCGAGGAAGACCGAGCCGACCGCAGTTTCTCGAGCCGCTCGCGGGCGCTGTCCTCGATGGCCGGGTCGACCCGCAGCGGCTCGTAGGGGTCCTCGGTGTCCTGCCGGTACCGGTTGAGGCCCACCACGACGCGGTCCCCGGAGTCGATCTCCTTCGCGGTGCCGTACGCGGTCTTCTCGATCTCGGTCTTCTGGAAGCCCTGCTCGATGGCGTGCACCGCGCCGCCGTACTCGTCCACCTTCTCCATCAGCTCCATCGCGGCGGCCTCGACCTCGTCGGTCATCGCCTCCACCGCGTAGGAGCCCGCGAACGGGTCGACCACGGCGGTCAGGTCGGTCTCGTACGCGAGCACCTGCTGGGTGCGCAGCGCGAGCCGGGCGGCCTTCGCGGTGGGCAGCGCGATGGCCTCGTCGTAGGAGTTGGTGTGCAGCGACTGGGTGCCGCCGAAGATCGCCGCGATCGCCTGCGCGGTGACCCGGATCATGTTCACCTCGGGCTGCTGCGCGGTGAGCTGCACCCCGGCGGTCTGGGTGTGGAAGCGCAGCATCAGCGACTTCGGATTCTGGGCCCCGAAGCGCTCCTTCATCATCCGGGCCCAGATCCGCCGCGCGGCGCGGAACTTGGCGACCTCCTCCAGCAGCGTGGTGCGGGAGACGAAGAAGAACGACAGCCGCGGCGCGAACTCGTCGACGGCCATCCCGGCGTCGAGCGCGGCCTGCACGTACTGGGCGCCGTTGGCGAGGGTGAAGCCGACCTCCTGCGCGGGGTTCGCCCCGGCCTCGGCCATGTGGTAGCCGGAGATCGAGATGGTGTTGAAGCGCGGCATCTCGGCCTTGCAGTAGGCGAAGATGTCCGCGGTCAGCCGCAGCGACTCCACCGGCGGGTAGATGTAGGTGCCGCGGGCGATGTACTCCTTGAGCACGTCGTTCTGCACCGTGCCGGTGAGCTTCCCGCCCGCGACGCCCTGGTCCTCGCCCACCAGCTGGTAGAGCAACAGCAGCAGGCTCGCGGGGGCGTTGATGGTCATCGAGGTGGACACCTCGTCGAGCGGGATGCCGTCGAACAGCGTCCGCATGTCCTCGATCGAGTCGATCGCGACGCCGACCTTGCCGACCTCGCCGTGCGCGATGGCCTCGTCGGAGTCGTAGCCCATCTGGGTGGGCAGGTCGAACGCGACGGACAGGCCGGTCTGGCCCGCTTTGAGCAGCTGGTGGTAGCGGGCGTTGGACTCGGTGGCGGTGCCGAACCCGGCGTACTGGCGCATGGTCCACGGGCGCTCGGTGTACATCGTCGGGTATACACCTCTGGTGAACGGGAATTCACCTGGCTCGCCGAGCCGGTCCGCGAGCCCGTCCGCCACGTCGTCGGCGTGGTACACCGGCTGGAGCGGAAACCCCGACTCGGATCTCCGCCCGCCCGAACCTGTCGTCTGGCCCATCCCGGGTCCTCCTTCGCCACGCCCCGTCGCGTTCGTCTGTATGACATACCCCGCCTGCGTCCACAACGCAGGCATGATGTGGCCGTGACCACCGCAGCCGGTCCCGCACCCCGCCTGGTGGCGGGGCGCTACCGCCTGGGCGCGGTGCTGGGCAGGGGCGCCATGGGGACAGTGTGGTCCGCGCACGACGAGGTGCTCGGCAGGCCCGTCGCCATCAAGGAGGTGCTGCTGCCGCCGGGCATCCCGGACGCGGAGGCGGACGCGCTGCGGGAGCGATCACTGCGGGAGGCGCGGGCCATCGCGGCGCTGTCGCACCCCAATGTGGTGACGCTCTACGACGTGGCCAGGGAGGGCGGCGCGCCGTTCGTGGTGATGGAGCTGGTCGCCTCGCACAGCCTGGCCGAGCTGATCCGCGACGGCGCCCTGCCGCCGCAGCGGGTGGTGGCGATCGGCGCAGCGGTCGCCGCCGCGCTGCAGGCCGCCCACGCCGCCGGCATCACCCACCGGGACGTGAAGCCGGGCAACGTGCTGGTGGCCCACGACGGCCGGATCAAGCTCACCGACTTCGGCATCGCCCGCAACCCGGCGGACCAGACCATGACCGCGACCGGGCTCATGCTGGGCTCCCCCTCCTACATCGCACCCGAGGTCGCCTCCGGCGGGCAGGTCAGCGCGGCCGCGGATCTGTGGGGGCTCGGCGCGACGCTGTTCGCCGCGGTGGAGGGCAGGCCGGCCTACGACGCGGGGGATCCGGTCGCGACGGTGTCCTCGGTGGTGCTCGGCGAGGTGCCCGCCACGTCCTGCACCGGCCCGCTGGCCGAGGTGATCAGCGGGCTGATGCGCAAGGACCCGGCCGCGCGGATGCCGCTCTCGCAGGTCCGCAGGCTGCTCGGGGTCGCGCCCGGCCAGCAGGCTCCGCCGGCCCGCAGGCAGCCGCTGCCGCCGGTGGCACCGCCACCCTCGTCCTCGCATTCGACCCCGCCGTCCGGCACGTCGGCGTCCCGTTCGACGCCGCCGGCAGGCTCGCCGCCCGTCCACTCGCCGCCTGTCCACTCGCCGCCCATCCAGACCACGCC
>DASXOL010000255.1:0-2807 GCA_036494295.1 Pseudonocardiaceae bacterium | reverse complement strand
ACCTCGGTGCGGACATCCTGATCGACTACCGCGAGCAGGACTTCGCCGAGGAGCTCAAGGGCACGGTCGACGTCATCCTCGACAACATGGGCGCGAAGTACCTCCAGTCCAACCTCACCGCGCTCGGCCCGGACGGCAGGCTGGTGGTGATCGGCCTGCAGGGCGGCACCAAGGCGGAGCTCAACCTGGGCGCAATGCTGCCCAAGCGGGTCAGCCTCTCCGCCCTCGGGCTGCGCGGGCGGCCGGTCGAGGGCCCGCACGGCAAGGCCGCGATCTGCGCGGCGGTGGCCGAGGGGCTGTGGCCGCTGATCGGCGACGGCAAGGTGAAGCCGGTGGTGCACACCACCCTGCCGCTGGAGCGGGCCGCCGAGGCGCACCGCATGCTGGAAGAAGGCGGCGTCGTCGGCAAGATCCTGCTGACCGTGCGGGCCTAGTCCGAGCGTCGACCGAGGGGCCGTCCGAGGTCATGAGAGCCGGGCGACGGCGCCGACCAGCGCGTCGACCTCGCCGACCGTGGTGTAGTGCGCCAGCCCGACCTGCACCGCGCCGCCCACCTCGCCGATCCCGAGGGTGGCGAACACGTCGTGGTTGCCCGCGTCGGCGAAGGCGCAGACGCCGGAGTCCGCGAGCGCCTCCACCACGTCCCAGCACTTGCGGTCCGCCACGGTGAACGCCATCACCGGCACCCGGCGCATCGCGTCACCGATCACCATCACGTGCCGCAGCGCGCGCAGCTCGCCGATGAGGTGCGAGAGCAGCCCCGCCTGGTAGGCCTTCACCGATCCCATCGAGGTGAGCAGCCGCTCCCGGCGCGGCCCCACCGCGGTGTCGTCCAGCGCGGCCAGGTAGTCCACCGAGGCGACCAGCCCGGCCAGCATGGCGTGCGGGTGCAGCCCCAGCTCGAGCCGCTCCGGCCCGCGTGCCGCGGGGTCCAGTGCGCAGGACGGCAGCCGGTCGAGCAGGCGCGGATCGCGGAAGGCCAGCGCGGCGACCGGCGGGCCGCCCCACGCCGAACCGGACACCGCGATCACGTCGGCGCCCATCCCGGTGACGTCGAGCGGCATGAACGGCGCCGCGCCCGAGGCGTCCACCACCACCATCGACCCCGCCGCATGAGCCTGCTCGGCGATCTTGCCGACCTCGGGGCGGGTACCCACCGCGGTGGACGCGGCGGTCACCGCGACCAGCCGGGTGCGCGGCGAGACCAGCTCCTCGTACTGCCAGGACGGCAGCTCGCAGGTCTCGATGTCCACCTCGGCCCAGCGCACCGTGGCGCCGCAGCGCTGGGCGGCGCGCACCCACGGCGCGACGTTGGTCTGGTGGTCCAGCCGGGAGAGCACGATCTCGTCGCCGAGCATCCAGGTGGAGCCCAGCGCATCGGCCAGCCGCCCCAGCAGCACGGGGATGCCCGGACCGAGCACCACCCCGGCAGGGTCCACACCGACCAGGTCCGCGACGCAACGGCGGGCCGCCTCGACGATCGCCACGCCGCGTTGCGAGGAGGGGAAGACCCCTCCCGGCGCGGACACCGGCGCACGCAGCGCGGTCGCCACCGCAATCGCGACCTGCTCCGGGATCTGCATGCCCGGGACGGCGTCGAGATGCACCCAACCGTCACCGAGCGCGGGGAACAGGCCCCGCACCCGAGCGACGTCAAACGCCATGGCCGGATACCGTACGAGGGCAGAAACGAAGATCGACGGGGGGGCCGGTACGGCGCACGATACCGGCGCCGAACCCCTCGTCAGCGGGCCCGAGCGAGCGCAGGATGGAGTTATGAGCGAACCGGAGGAGCAGCAGATCGTCGTGATCGGACCCGACGGCAAACCGGTGCACTCCATGCCCGCCGCGGGCATGCCCGCCGGTGCCTACGACGACCAGGGCGGCAGTGACGTCTCGGACATGGTCGAGGAGCCCGCCAAGGTGATGCGGATCGGCAGCATGATCAAACAGCCGCTCGAGGAGGTGCGCGCCGCGCCGCTGGACGACGCCAGCCGCGTCAGGCTGCGCGAGATCCATCAGTCCTCGATTCGTGAACTGGAGCAGGGCCTGGCCCCTGAGCTCCGCGAAGAACTCGAGAGGCTGTCGTTGCCTTTCAGCCACGACGCTACCCCCAGTGACGCCGAGCTACGCATCGCGCACGCCCAACTCGTCGGCTGGCTGGAAGGGCTGTTCCACGGCATCCAGACCGCGCTGTTCGCCCAGCAGATGGCGGCCCGTGTGCAGCTTGAGCAGATGCGACGCGGCCTGCCCGCGGGCTCGATGCCGTCCGGCGTGCCGTCCATGCAGCCGCCCGAGCCGGGGGTACACGGCACCGGCCAGTACCTGTGAGCCTGCTCTCACGGCAGCCGGCTCACCGAAATCGACCCGGTCGGCAACACAACGTAACCGGCGTTCGTCGTTCTGTGATCGATTTGAGATAGCAGCGGCCCCACAGCGCGACCGAGGACTGGCAGTGTTGCAGCGTGACGCCGACGGTCGGTGCCTTGCGGGGGAGCCCTGGCTTCCGCCGCTATCTCGCCGCCCGGGTGGTCTCGGCGGCCGGGACGCTGCTCACCGCCGTCGTACTGCCGGTGCTGCTCTACCGCCTCACCGGGTCGGCGGGGTGGACCGCGGCCGCCGTGGCCGTCGAGGCGGCGCCGCACCTGCTCCTCGCCCCGTTCGCCGGGGCGATCGCCGCCCGTCTGGACCGCACGAGGCTGCTGTTCACCGCTGATCTGGCCGGCGGGGCGCTGCTGGCCAGCATCCCGGTGGCCTGGTGGGCCGATGTGCTCTCCGGCTGGCAGGTGCTGGCCGTGGCGTGCGCG
>DASXOL010000254.1:0-7299 GCA_036494295.1 Pseudonocardiaceae bacterium | reverse complement strand
CAAACACCTGGCCCTGCTGGCCGAGGCCGGCCTGGTGACGGCCGAACCGGGGGAGCGGCGCCGGGTGCGGTACCGGCTGCGCTCCGCGCCGATGCGGGTGGCGCAGCAGTTCCTGGCCGCGCTGGCCCGCGACTGGGACGGCCCGCTCGACGCACTGAAGGACCACCTGGACCGGTCTGCTGGCGGGCCTGCCGCAACCCCCCAGCACCACACCCGAGAACTGGAAGGACACCACGATGAAGACCCCCACGATCGTCACGCCGCAGGAATGGGAGGCAGCGCGCCAAGAGCTGCTCGTGAAGGAGAAGGAGCTGACCCGCGCCCGTGACGCGCTGGCCGCGCGGCGCCGGCGGATGCCGTGGCTGGCGGTGGCGAAGGAGTACGAGTTCGGCGGACCTGAGGGCAGGGTGAGCCTGCTCGACCTGTTCGAGGGCCGTCGCCAGCTGATCGTCTACCGTGCCTTCTTCGCCCCCGACGTGTCCGGCTGGCCCGACCACGCGTGCCCCGGCTGTTCCATGGTGGCCGATCAGGTCGCCCACCTCGCCCATCTCAACGCCCGCGACACCACACTCGCCTTCGCCTCGCGCGCCCCGCAGCCGGACATCGCGCGCCTGAAGGCGCGGATGGGCTGGACGATGCCCTGGTACACGATCACCGACGAGTTCGACACCGACTTCGGCGTGGACGAATGGCACGGCACGAACGCGTTCATCCGCGACGGCGACCGGGTGTTGCGCACCTACTTCGTCAACGCCCGTGGCGACGAGGCGATGGGGAGCACCTGGAGCTACCTGGACATCACCGCGCTCGGGCGTCAGGAGGAGTGGGAGGACTCGCCCGGGGGCTATCCCCAGACCCCGCCGTACCAGTGGTGGAACTGGCACGACGAATACGGCAGCGCCATCGTGACGGCCGAGCGTGGCGGCGATCATGAAGGATGACTCGACGAACGTGGCGCTGCCGACGGCCGGGGGCAACGACACCCTGAGCCTCCCGGCGGTGGTCGACCGGGCCACCTGGCAGGCCGAACGGGATGCGCTGCTGGTCCGGGAGAAGGCGCACACCCGTGAAGGTGACGCGATCGCGGCGGCCCGCCGGCGGCTGCCGATGGTGGAGCTGGACCCCACCAGCACGCTGGTCGGCCCGCACGGGCCGGTCCCGCTGCTGGAGGTGTTCGAGGGCCGCAGGCAGCTGATCGCCTACTTTCACATGTGGCACGCCGGCCAGCCCGCCGCTGCCCAGTGCGAGGGCTGCACGTTCTACAACGGCCAGGTCCGCGAGCTGTCCTACCTGCATTCCCGGGACGTCACCTACGCCACGTTCTGCCTGGGCCCGTACGACGAGAGCGTCCGCTACCGCGACTTCATGGGCTGGGACGGGCCCTGGTACTCGGCGCAGGACTCCGCCGAGGCCCTGCTCGCCGGGCACATGTTCATGCTGGTGTGCTACCTGCGCCGCGGCGACCGGGTGTTCGAGACCTACCGGACCACCGGCCGCGGCGTCGAGATGATGGCCCCCAGCTACGGCCTGCTGGACCTGACCGTCCATGGCCGGCAGGAAACCTGGGAGGACTCGCCCGCCGGCTGGCCCCAGCGGTGGCGAATCAACGGCGAGCAGCTCCGCGCCGACGGACGGCCGACCGCCCAGTGGTCCCGTTTGGAATCCGGACGCTCCGACGACCTGGGCACCGCCAGGCGCTGAGCGGATCCCGTGCACCGGCCACCCGGATCGGTCACCCGGTGGGGTTGGGGGCTCTTCAAGGACCACCCACCCCCGGGGCGCCTGCTTTCAACGACAGCAGACCTCCGCCGGGGCGGAGGTCTGCTGTCGTTGAAGGCGTTCCGGACCGGGGTTGGTGGTCCTTGAAGAGCCCCCAACCCTCGTTGGGCTATTCGGGGCGGCGTCGCGGGGATAAGGTTGCACAGGGTCGTTGCTTGTGCGGTCTGCGTAATGGCGCGCGGCGCTGCGGTGACGATCAACTGCCGGTGCGGCGTGATCATCCGGGCACGAGAGTGGGTCTGGGGGTGCGGGGTGAATAACGGAGTCGAGCGGCGACCGCCGATCCGCGCGCTGCGCCGCCCTCGCCAGGTGCCGACGACCCACTCCTCCGGCGGCGCAGGCTTCGGCGGCGCTCCGGTGAGCGACTTCTTCGGCGAGCTGGGCAAGCGGCTCGGCCAGCGGTGGCTGTCCCTGCTGGCGATTCCCGGCGTGCTGCTTCTCGCGGCGGCCTGGATCGCCGGCCGGCTCGGTCAGCGTTCCGCGCTCGACGTCCACCGGCTGGCGACGGCGGTGGGCGAGGCGGGCGCGATGATCTCCGGTTGGCCGGTCACCACGCAGGCACTGGCCGTGGTGGGCGTGCTCCTGGTCTTCGTCACGGTCGGATTCGCGGTCCAGGCGCTGGTCGGCCCGGTCCGGGCGTTCTGTCTCGGCAACTGGTCCGGCGCGTTCCGGCACGTCGAGCGAGCCCTCACCGCGCGGCGCAGGGTCCGCTGGAAGAAGCTGGTCAAGGAGCGGGCCGCGCTGGAGCTGCTGCACCCGGAACAGGACCGCAGTCCCGACCAGCAGCGCCGGATCGACGGGGTGGCCAACCGGATCAACCACATCGCGCTCGCCGGACCCGGCCGCCCGACCTGGATGGGCGACCGCATCTACGCCCTGGAACACATCTCGGTCCACCGCTACGGATTCGACCTCGCCTTCGGCTGGCCGCGGCTGTGGGTGGTGCTTCCCGACGCGGTCCGCGCCGAGATCAACGCGGCGCAGGGCGGTTTCGCCGCCGCGGTGTTCACCATCACCTGGGCGGTGCCGTACCTGCTGCTGGGCCTGCTGTGGTGGCCCGCCGGGCTGGCCGGGGTGGCGATCGCGGTGGTCGGCTGGTCCCGCGCCCGCGACCGGCTCGCCACGCTCACCGAGCTGGCCGAGTCGGCGTTGGACGTGCACGGCCGCGACCTGGCCATCGTGCTCGGCGTCGCGACGCTCACCAGCACCGGCCCGCTCACCCCCGACGAGGGCCAGCACATCACCGAGATCGTCCGAAAAGGACGCTGAGCACGCCCCGGGGCGCCGCTCACCGGTGGTACATGGCCGCCAGGACGTCCCGGTAGTTGGCCGCTACCACCGACCTGCGCACCTTCATGCTCGCGGTGAGCTCGCCGGTCTCCACCGAGAGCTCGTGGTCGAGGATGGTGAATCTCTTGATCGTCTCCCACCGGTTGAGCTGTGAGTTCAGCTCCTGCACGTAGCGGTCCATAGTGGAGCGCAGCTGGTCGGACGCGGCGATCTCGGCGAACGTCGCGCCACCCAGGCCGTGGCGCGCCGCCCAGTCCCGTGCGGTGTCCCGGTCGAGCGCGATGAGGGCGACGCAGTAGTTGCGCTCGTTGCCGTGCACCACCATCTGGCCGGCCAGCGGGCACAGTGCGGCGAACCGGCTCTCGATGTGCGAAGGGGCGACGTACTTGCCGCCGGAGGTCTTGAAGAGATCCTTCTTCCGGTCGTTGACACGCAGGAACCCCTCGGCGTCGAACTCGCCGATGTCCCCGGTCGCCAGCCAGCCGTCGCCGACGAACGCCTCGCGGGTCTCCTGCGGCAGCTGGTGGTAGCCCTCCATCACCCCCGGGCCCTTGATCAGGATCTCGCCGTCCGCCGCGATGGTCACCTCGGTGCCGGGCATGGGCACGCCGACGGTGCCGAACCGGAACCGGTGCGGGCGGTTCACCACCGAGCCCCCGGCCGTCTCGGTGAGCCCGTAGCCCTCGAGGACCAGGATGCCCGCGGCGTGGAACCATTCCGCGACCGGCTCGGACAGCGCCGCCGAGCCGGAGATGAAGAACCGCAGCCGGCCGCCGAAGCGGTCGCGCACCTTGGCGAAGACGAGCCGGTCGGCGAGCCGGTACGTGAGCGCGAGCCGGCGGGAGACCGGTGCGCCCGCCCGGGTCCGGCGGGAGACCGCGAGCCCTGTCCGGGTGGCCCGGTCGAAGATCCACGAGGTGATCCGGCCCGCGGCGCGGGCGTCGTCGACGATGTGCCCGTACGCCTTCTCGAAGATCCGCGGCGCCGCGCCCATGAAGGTCGGCCGCACGGTCGCGAGATTGGCGGTCATCCGCTCGACCCGGCCGTCGACCGCGGTGGGGAACCCCACCTGCAGCTGGGTGGTCAGCAGCACCTTGCCGAACGCGTGCGCCAGCGGGAGCCACAGGTACTGCAGGTCGTCGATGTCGAGCAGGCCCAGCGCCGCGATCGCGGCGCCCTCGTAGGTCCAGCTGGAGTGGCCCAGCCGCACCCCTTTGGGCCTGCCGGTGGTGCCCGAGGTGTAGATCAGCGTGGCGAGATCCGCCGGCTGGATCGCCGTGATCCGCTGCTCGACGTCATGCGGATGCTCCGCGAGGTGCCCGCTGCCGAGCTCGACCAGCCGGTCCATCGAGATCACCCGCAGACCGTCCCGCGCCGCCGCGCCGACATCGTCGGGAATGCCGTCGAAGGTGACCACGGTGTGCAGCAAGGGCAGTTCGTCACTGCGTTCGCGCAGCTTGGCGATCTGCTCGTCGTTTTCGGCGAAGACCACCCGGCTCTGCGAGTCGGTGAGGATGAACCCCACGTCGGAGGACATCGCCGCCGGGTAGACGGTGGTGGTGGCGGCACCCGCGCACATCGCCGCGAGATCGGCCAGGATCCACTCGTAGCGGGTGGACGACGCTATCGCCACCCGCTGCTGCGGGGTGACACCGAGCGCGATGAGACCCGCCGCGAGCTGCCTGACCTCCTGGCCGGTCTGCCACCAGGTCCGGCTCGTCCAGGTCTGCCCCGTCGGGTAGCGGTAGGCCTCCAGATCCGGCGTCTCCCGGACCCGGTCGAAGAACATCTGCGCAACGCTCGGTGCGCGGCTCTCGATCAGCGATGTCTGGTCGGTCCCGGTGGGCCTCATCAGCGGATTCCTCGCTGCAGCTGAGAGGGCGATGGATTCAGCGTAGGCCGGTTGTTCGTGCCCGGCGTCGGTCGCGTGTTCTCACCCTTCGGTTGGTCGCGCTGCGTGCCCGGTGGTCACTAGCGTGAGCGGATGGAGATATTTCCGGCGATCCCGCTCGAGGCCTGGTACGACTCCAAGGCGACGATGCATCGGTTCCTGCAGATCGTGGGCAAGGTGCGGCTCGCCAGCAGCCCCCGGCGGAACCACTGGTGGAATGTCCCGTTCCACCTGACCGGCCGGGGACTGACCACCCGGCCGATGGGAATGGTCGACGGAAACCCGATCTTCACCATTGACTTCGACCTCGTCACGCATCAACTGATCGTCTCCGTCATCGACGGGCGATCGGAGTCGTTCCCGTTACAAGGTGAGTCGGTGGCGTCATTCTTCGCGCATCTGGGCGAGACGCTCGCGGCACTGGGCGTGCGCATGCACCTCGCCCATCCGGAGCCGTTCGACCTGCCCGACGCGGATCGCCCGTTCGCCGAGGACACCGCGCACGCCGCCTACGACCCGGCCGCGATCACCCGGTACTGGCAGGTGCTCAGCCAGGTGAACCTGGTGCTGGAGGAGTTCAGCTCGCGGTTCGCGGGCAAGATCAGCCCGGTGCACCATTTCTGGCACACCTTCGACATCGCCGTGACCCGGTTCTCCGCGCGCCACGTCGCGCAACCTCCGACCACCGACCCGGTGACCCGGGAGGCCTACTCGCGGGAGGTGGTGAGCTCCGGGTTCTGGTTCGGCGACGACCGGTTCCGCGAGCCGGCGTTCTACTCCTACACCGCGCCGGAGCCGTCGGGTCTCGCCGAGTCGGAGCTGCGACCAGCCGAGGCGTGGTGGGCGCCGCAGGGAACCAGTCATCTCGCGGTGCTGCGCTACGCGGACGTCCGCGACTCGGCCGATCCGGTGGCCCGTGTGCTGGAGTTCTACGAGAGCGCCTACCGGGACGGTGCCCGTGCCGCCGGCTGGGACGTCGACGACCTGGCCTGCCCCGGCGGCGTCACGGACCCGCTGCTGCGGGTGTAGTTGGCCGGATTCTTGCGTCTGCGGTCCGTCCGGCCACTCGCTCGATCACCGGACACCGGGTGAGACTTGACCGGTGACCACTGGGGCCTCTGAGACCACGGCGAGCTCTCCCGCCGAGCACCCGTCGGCTACCGGGCGGATCCACCCCGCGTGGTGGGTGGCGGCGGTGACCTTCCTGGCGCTGGTGGGTGCCGCGGCCTTCCGTGCCGCGCCCGGCGTGATGATGGAGCCGCTGCACCGCGAGTTCGGCTGGTCGATCAGCACGATCTCGCTGGCCGTCTCGGTCAACATGGCGCTCTACGGGCTGACCTCGCCGTTCGCCGCCGCGCTGATGGAGCGGTTCGGGATCCGCCGGGTGGTCGCCATCGCGCTGGTGGTGGTGGCGGCGGGCAGCGGCATCACGGTGTTCATGACCGCGAGCTGGCAGCTGGTGCTCTGCTGGGGGGTGCTCGTCGGGCTGGGCACCGGGTCGATGGCGCTGGCCCTGGTGGCCACGGTCACCAACCGCTGGTTCGTCCGCCGCCGCGGGCTGGTCTCCGGAGTGCTCACCGCGGGCGGCGCGGCGGGCCAGCTGGTGTTCCTGCCGCTCGCGGCCTGGCTCACCGAGCGGTTCGGGTGGCGGGTCGCCGCGCTGTGCGTCGCGGCGGCCGCGCTCGCCGTCGTCCCGCTGGTGCTGTGGCGGCTGCGGGACCAGCCGCGCGATCTCGGCGTGGTGCCCTACGGCGGCACCGACGAGGGCGACCAGGACGAGGGTGACCAGGACGAGGGTGACCAGGACGACACGGCCGAGCCGACGCGGTCCGGGGCCGCCGGGCGCGCGCTGCGCACTTTGGCCGACGCGGCGCGGACCCGCCCGTTCTGGCTGCTCGCGATCGGGTTCATGATCTGCGGGGCGACCACGGTCGGGCTGATCCAGCCGCATTTCATCCCGGCCGCGCACGACCACGGCATGCCGCAGACGATGGCCGCGGGGCTGCTCGCCGTGGTCGGCGTCTTCGACGTGGCGGGCACGGTCGCCTCGGGCTGGCTCACCGACCGTGTCGACCCGCGGCGGCTGCTGCTCGTCTACTACGTGCTGCGCGGGTTCTCCCTGCTGCTGTTGCCGCCGCTGCTCGGCCCCGACGTGCGGCCCAGCCTGCTGGCGTTCGTCGTCTTCTACGGACTGGACTGGGTGGCCACGGTGCCGCCGACCATGGCGCTGTGCCGGGAGATCTTCGGATCGTCCGCGGCGGTGGTGTTCGGCTGGGTGTTCGCCTCGCATCAGGTCGGTGCCGCGCTCGCCGCCACCGCCGCGGGGATCATCCGTGACC
>DASXOL010000253.1:0-6552 GCA_036494295.1 Pseudonocardiaceae bacterium | reverse complement strand
TACCACAAACCCCCGCGGCGGGCGCCGTTGACGACAGCACACCCCCGCTGGGGTCCCAGCGGGGGTCTGCTGTCGTTTGAGGCGTCCCAGGCGGGGGTTTGTGGTACTTGAAGAGCCCCGAACCCACCCGTGGGCGAGGCGTCAGAGTTTGCGGACTTCGACGGTGTGCGGGAGGTGGGCGGGTTTGATGGCGGCGACCAGCGCGTCGAGCCGGCGCTGGTTCACTGTGGACGGATCGGGCACCCGGACCAGCACGTGCAGCGAAGGACGGTCCGAGCCCGGCAGGCGGGTCTGCGGGCGGCGCGACCACCCGACCGCGCCGCTCTCGGTGATCTCGACCTCTCCCCCGGTCACCAGCCGGACGTGCTCGACCACACCGCGCCGGGTGCCGCGGAGACTGTGCAGACCGACCGCCCGGTACACCAGCTGGCGACGCCGTTCGACTGTCCAGCTCTCGTCGGTCTCCAGCCCGACCCAGGTCGCCAGCCAGTCGAGGAAGTCCTCCGGAGCCAGTTTCGGGTCCAGATAGGACGGCAGGCAGTCCAGCGTGGCGAAGACCGGCGCCAGCGCCACGTCGAAGGCGGAGACGAAGCGCTGGATGAAGTCGTCGTCCGCGAACAGCGCGGGCAGCTGCGCCCCGATCGGGTGCGGGCTGTCCAGATCGGCGATGAGACCGCGCATCGTGCCGCCCTTCTGTCCTAGACGGGGGTGACCCGGATCTGGTGCTCGTAGGAGAAGACCAGCGCGTGCTCACCGAGCTCCAGCCGGCTCACCGCCTCGCCCCGCTCCCCCGTGGTGGGGTCGGCGCCGAAGAGCCGCACGTCCTCGACGATGTCCACGCCGTCGAGGCGTTGCAGCACCGCGAAGACCTCGCCGGCCTGCACCGGGCGGCCGAACGGCCAGCCGGTGCCGTCCGGACCGCCGGTGATCGGGTTGAGGTAGCCGTACAGCGCTCGGCGCGACCGGTCGAGCAGCCGGTCCACCGAGGTCCTCGGCCTGGCCAGCAGCCGCGCCACCACCGTGACGCCCTGGTAGTACGGGGGCTCCACCATGATCCGGGCACCGAGGCAGCGCCGCTCGTCGAGCTGTCCGGTGATCGCGGCCAGCGTCGACTCGGCGGGCAGCAGTTCCTCGAACCGCAGCCTGCCGGTGGCGTCGGCGGCGGCCGCGGGCACGACGAGCAGGCGTGCGCCGCCCGCTGCGGCGTCCCGGCCGGTGGCGACGCAGCGCACCCTCGCGACGTCCGGCGCGGCCTGCCTCGCCAGCACCTCGTAGTCCTCCGCGGTGACCGCACGATCCCTGGTGTGCAACAGCAGCGGGCCGCGCAGCACCGCGTTCTCCACCGTCTCGCCCTGCACGCCGCCGGTGGCGGGCTTGCGGTTCTCCACCCGGTTGACGAACGGCACCGGCGTGCGCTGCACGGTGAGCATGCCGCGGGCCACGTTGCCGCGCCGCCCGCCACCGGTCCGGTACACCGGCAGCCGCACCGGCGCGGCCTTGGGCGGCACCGCGCCGTACTGCCGCAACGTCCCGTCCGGTTCCCGGACCGCGGGGCCGAACGACACCTCGCCTGCCGCGTGGTCGAGCACGAAATGCCGATCCGACGGCCCGGACGCGGCGAAGTTCTCCACCGCCCGCCATTCCTCCCAGCCGTCCTCGCCCGCGACCTCCAGCAGCACCGGCTCGTCGGCCGGCACCACCGGGCTGTGCTGCAGCGCGAACCGCTGACCGGGCACGCCCTCTGAGGTACCGAGCACCTCGTCGCGGATCGTCTCCGCGTGCACCGCGCTCACGGTGCCGCCGATGGTGGCCGCGGTCGCGGCGCGCACCTGCGACGGCGAGCTGTAGAACGGCTGCCCGGGGGCCGGCTCCAGTACCCGGCACCGCAGCCAGCCCGCGCTCTGCCCGCCGATCACCGAAGCGACGTGGGTGGGCGGCACGTGCAGCACCACATCGCCGGGGCGGTTGAGCCCGCCGGTCTCGTCCTGGTCCAGCTCGCACGCCACCCACTCGTCGCCGTCCCACGCCTCCCAGACCAGTGGCGGGTCCTTCGGGTCGACGCCGACACCTTCGACCTCGCTGTCCAGGCTCAGCAGCACCGTGCAGGACGGCACCGGGTTGGACAGCCCGAACAGCAGCGTGTCGCCGGGTACCGGGGGCGTGCTGAAGCTGGCGAAGCCGTCCGGCGCGCCCTTCTCCGGCTCACCGATCCCGCCGAAGACGAGCCGGTCCGTGCAGTCCACCGGCTCGGCGTCCGGCGCGGCGGTGAAGATCTTCGCCAGCGAGCAGGGCACGATCGCCAGCTCGCGCGCGGTGCCGAAGACCACCGCCTCCTCGGTATCGGTGCGCGGCGTGCAGACGGGCAGGTCCGCGGGGATCACCACCGGGTCCGGCTGCGGCGCGGAGAGCCACAGGGTCACCTCACCCCGCGCCGCGGTCGGCGGGAACAACCGGACCCCGATCAGTTCCAGAAACCGCAGATAGTTGTTCTCCGGCACCCGGTTCAGCCGGTAGAGCATCAGGTCCACCATGGATGCGAACGCCTCGATGAGCGTGATCCCGGGGTCGGACACGTTGTGGTCGGTCCACTCCGGACACCGCTGTTGCACGAGCCGCTTGGCGTCGTCGACCAGATCCTGGAACCGGCGGTCGTCGAGGTTCGGGACGGGCAGCGCCATCACGCGCCCCCTTCCGACAGCGCCTCGTGCGAGGGGATCACATAGAACGGGAAGACCAGGTTGCGCGGGTCGTTGGTGTCGCGCAGCGCGTAGCGGATGTCGATGAGCAGGGTGCCGCTGTCCGCCTGGTCGAAGCGGATCACCACGTCGAGCAGCTCGATGCGCGGCTCCCAGCGCTCCAGCGCCATGCGCACGTGGTAGGCGAGCTGACCCGCGGTGGTGGCGTCGGCCGGGGCGAACACCAGGTCGTGGATGGCGGAGCCGAACTCCGGGCGCATCGGCCGCTCGCCCGGCGCGGTGCCCAGGATGATCCGGATCGCCTCCTCGACCTCCCGTTCCTGGCTGACCAGGGCGATGCTGCCGGTCGCGTCGGTGTGCACCGGGAACGCCCATCCCGCGCCGAGAAACTGCCGGTTCGCGCCCATCACTCACCCTCCGATCAGGACGGTCGGCGCACCCATCAGGATCGGCGCACCGCAACTGGACAGGTCTCCCATCCGTGCCGCGGGCCGCCCGCCGATCAGCACCGTGGGGCAGCCGGGCGGGGCGATCGGGGCGGGCGGATGCGGCCCGGCGGGCGGCGGCATGGCGCAGGTGTGCGGGGTGCCGACGGTGGCGGCGGGCAGCCCGCCGATGAGCACGGTCGGCACCCCCGGCGGGCCGATCATGCCGGGGTGCCCGGTGGGGTCGCCGACCCGCGCTGCCGGTGGCATACCGCCTCCCATCAGTTGATCTTGACGAGTGAACCCTGCACGGTGACCACTCCGCTGGCCTTGAACTCCGCGGCGCCCTGGCCGTTCACCGCGACCGTGGCGCCGTCGATCTTCAGTGCGCCGGTCGACTTGATCGACACGGTGCCGCCCTTGAGCTCCAGCGGTCCCGTCTTGGCGTCGATCGTGACCCCCCGAGTGCCCTCGACGAGCACCGTGCCGTCGCTTTTCAGGGTGACCTTGGTGCCCTTCTTGTCCAGTTCCAGCGAGTGCTTGCCATCGCCGGTGACCAGCCGGACGACGTTGTCGGCGGCGGTGGTCTCCACCATCTCCAGCTTGTGCCCGGTGCGGGAGACCAGCCGCCGCGCCGCGACCTTGCCGCTGTTCTCCTCGACGAACGGGTAGGGCGCGGTGGCCGGCGCGTCCTTGCCGTTGTATAGCCCGCCGAGCACATAGGGCGTGTCGAAGTCCCCCTGGTCGAAGCCCACCAGGACCTCGTCGCCCACCTCGGGCAGGATCACCGCGCCGTAGTTGTTCCCGGCGCTGACCTGGACGGTGCGCGCCCAACTGCTCTGGTAGTCGTCCGCGAGCCAGGGAAACTTGAGCTTGACCCGACCCATCTTGCGCGGGTCCTTGACGTCGGTGACCACCGCGGGCACCAAGCCGGACACCGCGTGGTGCCCGTTTCGCTCATGACCGCCGTGGCTCAACCCGTACAGCGAACGCTCCTGTCGCCCGCTCACCGCGAACAGCGTGGTGTAGCCGGTGTCCTCGGTGAACAGATGCCGGGTGGAGGAGAGCGTGTACTTGCCCTCGAACGGCGTGCCGCAGCCGGAGAGCGCCACCGAACTGCCCGCGCGCAGTTTGGGGTTGCCCTTCGCCACCCCCTCGATCTCGGCGAACGCCCCCGCGATCTGCTCGGCCAGCGCCTTGGCCGCCGCGTCCACCGAGCTCTGCGTGCGATGCGGGACATCGGTGGCGACGAAGGTGCCGTTGCCGAACTTCTGCGCGAGCGCCACCGGGGTGACCGTGCCCAGCTGGGCGCTCTCGGTTTGCGCCTGCGCGTTCCCGGTGACCGCCTCTTTCGCGAGATAGTTCCAGCCCCGGACGACCACCTTGCCGACCTGCTCGGCGGAGCTGACGGTGGCACGCACCGCGGTGACGTTCTGCCCCGCCTCCAGCACCAGCGGGTCCTGCCGGGCGCGGGCCGAGGTGGACGGCGCCGAGGACGATTCCGGCGGCTTCTGGAAGGACAGCTTGCCGTCCTCCACGGTGAGCTCGGCACCGGTGAGATCGGCCAGCCGGGTCAGCAGCTCCCAGTCGGTGATGTTCTCCTGGGTGATCTCGCTGTCCGGCGACGCCGCGCCGAAGCTGTCCACGGTGCCCAGCCCCAGGTTCGCCCGCTGCGCCACCTTGCGCACGACGTCGCTGATCGTCATGTTCGCGTACGCGGCCACTCTGCGGCCGCGCAGCAGCCGGTGCGAATGGTCGTAGCCGCGTACCTCGGTGAGCGTGCCGGTGGTGTCGATGTCCACCGACAGCGCGGTCACCTCACCGGAGAGCAGCAGCTCGGGACTGGGGCTGTCGCCCGCCTGGCCCTTGAGCTTCACTTCCGCGCCGATCTTGACCCCGGCCTTGTCCAGCACGTTGTGCCCGGGGTCGCGGAACCGGAGCAGGAACGCGTCCGGCAGCAGCTGGCTGTCGTCCACGTAGGCGTAGGCGAGCGCCACCGCGAGCTCCGGGCGCAGCGGCGTGCCTTCCACCTCGACGATCAGCGAGTTGGTGAATCCCTGGTTAGCCACCGGACGGCCCGTCCAGCTCCTCGATGGCGGGCACCAGCAGCGTCCGCCCCACCGCCAGGCGCATCGGGTCGTCGATGCCGTTCGCCTCGGCGATCGCCCGCCAGCGCGTCGGGTCGCCGTATTCGCGGTAGGCCAGCGAGGGCAGCGAGTCACCGTCCACAAAGGTGCGGACGGTGCGCGAGGTGAGAGCGCCGGAGGTGGGGTTCTGGCCGCCGGTCTCGCCGCCCATCTCGGCGAGCTGCACGGTGCACACCGCACGCACCGGCGTGCCGCTCGGGGTGAACAGGGTGTACTTCGCGGTGACGCTGGTGATGTGCGCCGGGAAGCCGGTCACCGCGCCCCACTGGAACCGCACCCACGGTGGGGAGGCCTTCTGCTTCTGCCGGGTGCTGTCGGTGGGCACGCAGCAGCTGAACAGCTTCTCGACGGCCTTGACGACGCTGTCGTCCATCTTCCGGGTGCCGTCCAGGAACATCTCCACCGACATCTTCGCCGGGGCGGCGCCGAGGAACTCGGGGACACCGCTCTTCTTCGCCCCCTTGGCGGCGCCCTGTTTCCAGTTGGCGGTCTTGGTGAGCGTCAGCTCCTTGGGGTTGAACTGGAACTCGATCTTCTCCCCGGTGGGTGTGCCAGGAGCGTCGTTGCTCCCGCTGGGCGGCGGCGTGAGGATCTCCAGGAAGGCGTGCACCAGCTGCGGTGGCGCCCCGCCCGCGGCGCCGCCTGCGGGTGCGCCCGCGGCCTGGAAGACGGTGGGTGAGGAGGCCATCTCAGTTGCCCGCGCCGGCGGAGAGGAAGCCGTGGTGGGCGATCTCCACCGTCTCGGTGGCCACCTTCGGCGAGTCGGGATTGAGCGAAGGGCCGGTCCAGCGCACCGGCACCACGTCCACCAGGCCCCAGCGCGCGACCACCGTGCCGTCCAGGGTGAGCGCGGTGATCGACGCGGTCTTGTGGCCGACGCCGGTGGCGACACTGGAGAACCACTTGGCGACCTTCTCGGTGTCCTTGGTGATCGGTCGCGACAGCTTGATGTTCGGGTACTTCAGCCGGGTGGGCAGCTGCCACACGGCGCCGTTGTGCCCGCCTTCCTCGCGCTGCTCGATGACGACCTCGCAGCCCAGCCCTTCGCAGCCGTTGAAGGCGCCGAGGCTCTGGTCGTCAATGCTCACCAGGAAACACACACTGACGGCCGGATCGGTGTCCATACTCGGCGCTCCTCGGGTTTCATCTCCATAGTGGACGGTCAATGCCGCAGGTCGGTGAGCATCCCGCGACGCTCGCGGTCGAGCCGCAGTTCGGTCTTGAGCCTGCGCAGCAGCGGCTCGAACAACTTCTTCACCAGCTCGTCAGGGGAGTCGGCGCCGG
>DASXOL010000252.1:0-7611 GCA_036494295.1 Pseudonocardiaceae bacterium | reverse complement strand
CCGGCCCGAAAGGCTTACCCCGGTGCCCGTAGCGACTGCGCTACCGATCTCGACATCCGCCCATCTGTCCGGCCTGCTCGACGCCGTCGCGGCCGACCCGTCGCTGCGCGAGCTCGCGGAGCGCGTGGACGCCCATGCCCTGGAAGTCCAGGGGCCGTCGGCGACCCGCCCGCTCGCGATCGCCACCCTCGCCCGCGCCGGGCGGCCGGTACTCGCCGTCACCGCCACCGACCGGGAGGCCGGTGAGCTCGCCGAGGAGCTGGCCGACCTGCTCGGCGCGGGCGCGGTCGCCGAGCTGCCGTCCTGGGAGACGCTGCCGCACGAGCGGCTCTCCCCCCGCGCGGACACCGTGGGCAGGCGGCTGGCCGTGCTGCGCAGGCTGGCCCACCCCGAAGAGGACGCAGCGGACGCGCTGCGGGTGGTGGTCGCCGCCACCAGGTCGCTCATCCAGCCGATGATCGCCGGGCTCGGCGAGATCGCGCCGGTCCGGCTGCGGGTCGGCGAGGAACACGACTTCGACGCGGTGCTGGCCCGGCTGGCCGACCTGGCCTACAACCGTGTCGACATGGTCGACCGGCGCGGCGAGTTCGCGGTCCGCGGCGGGATCGTCGACGTGTTCCCGCCGACCGCCGACCATCCGCTGCGGGTGGAGTTCTGGGGCGACGAGGTCTCCGAGATCCGCTCCTTCGCGGTCGCCGACCAGCGCAGCCTGGACACGGTCACCGAGCTGACCGCGCCGCCGTGCCGCGAGCTGCTGCTCACCGAGCAGGTGCGGGCACGGGCCGCCGAGCTCTCCGCGCACGCACCGGCGGGCCCGGTGGGGGAGCTGCTGGAGAAGGTCGCCTCGGGCGTGCCGGCCGAGGGCATGGAGTCACTCATCCCGGTGCTGGCGGGCGGCGGCGCCGGGGCGGCCGGGCTGAAGCTGCTCACCGACGCCATGCCCGCGGGCACCCACGTGCTGCTGTGCGACCCGGAGCGGATCCGCGCCCGCGCGGCCGATCTGGTGCGCACCGGCGAGGAGTTCCTGGAGGCCTCCTGGATGGTCGCCGCGGGCGGCGGGTCGGCGCCGGTCGACGTCGCAGCGCTCGACCTGTCCGCATCCGCGTACCGCGGGCTGCCCGAGGTCGCCGAGCACGCCCGTGCGCAAGGCCTGCCGTGGTGGACGCTGAGCCCGCTCACCACCGACGCCGATGGCCCGCTGCGGCTGCAGCTCACCGCCGCCGAGCCGTACCACGGCGACCTGGCCCGCGCGTTCGCCGACCTGCGCGCGCACACCGCGACCGGCGGCGCCGCGGTGCTGGTGGTGCCCGGCGCCGGTACCGCACAGCGGGCCTGCGAGCAGTTGCGCGACGCCGAAGTCCCTGTGGTGCACGCGGCGGAGGGTCTGGTGGAGCCGCCCGCGCCGGGCACGGTCACGGTGGTGCGCGGCGCACTGGAGGACGGCTTCCTGTCTCCCGCGCTGCGCCTCGCGGTGCTCACCGAGACCGACGTGACCGGTGCGCGCGGCGGCACCGGCAGCCAGGACATGCGCAAGATGCCGGTGCGCCGCCGCAACGCGGTGGACCCGCTGGCGCTGCAGCCGGGCGACCACGTGGTGCACGAGCAGCACGGCATCGGCCGGTTCGTGAAGATGGTGGAGCGCACGGTCTCCGGCGCCACCCGGGAGTACCTGCTGGTCGAGTACGCGCCCAGCAAGCGGGGCCAGCCCGGCGACCGGCTGTTCATCCCCACCGACCAGCTCGACCAGGTCACCCGCTACGTCGGCGGGGAGCTGCCCACGCTGAACAAGCTGGGCGGGTCGGACTGGGCCAAGACCAAGGGGCGCGCCCGCAAGGCGGTCAAGGAGATCGCCGCCGAGCTGGTGCAGCTCTACGCGGCGCGGCAGTCCTCGCCGGGCCACGCCTTCGGCCCGGACAGCCCATGGCAGGGCGAGCTGGAGGACGCCTTCCCGTTCACCGAGACGCCCGACCAGCTGGCCGCGATCGACGAGGTCAAGCAGGACATGCGCCGCAGCGTCCCGATGGACCGGGTGGTCTGCGGCGACGTCGGCTACGGCAAGACCGAGATCGCGGTGCGGGCCGCGTTCAAGGCGGTGCAGGACGGCAAGCAGGTGGCCGTGCTGGTGCCCACCACGCTGCTCGCGCAGCAGCACCTGCAGACCTTCTCCGACCGGATGCGGTCCTTCCCGGTCACGGTGCGCGGGCTGTCCCGGTTCACCCACTCCGGCGACGCGACCGAGGTGCTGGCCGGGCTGGCCGACGGCACCGTCGACATCGTGGTCGGCACCCACCGGCTGCTGCAGACCGGGGTGCGCTGGAAGGATCTCGGGCTGGTGGTCGTCGACGAGGAGCAGCGCTTCGGCGTCGAGCAC
This sequence comes from Pseudonocardiaceae bacterium, assembly GCA_036494295.1. Taxonomy (GTDB): domain Bacteria; phylum Actinomycetota; class Actinomycetes; order Mycobacteriales; family Pseudonocardiaceae. The sequence continues at coordinate 5,240 of DASXOL010000252.1, read as the reverse complement.
AAGGAGCACATCAAGGCGCTGCGCACCGCGGTCGACGTGCTCACCATGTCGGCCACCCCGATCCCGCGCACGCTGGAGATGAGCCTGGCGGGCATCCGCGAGATGTCGACGATCCTCACCCCGCCCGAGGACCGCCACCCGGTGCTCACCTACGTCGGGGCCTACGACGACAAGCAGGTCGGCGCGGCGATCCGGCGCGAGCTGCTGCGCGACGGCCAGGTCTTCTACGTGCACAACCGGGTCTCGTCGATCGAGAAGGCGGCGCGGCGGATCCGCGACCTGGTGCCCGAGGCGCGGGTCGCGGTGGCACACGGGCAGATGAACGAGGACCAGCTCGAACGCACCGTGGCCGGCTTCTGGGAGCGCGAGTACGACGTGCTGGTGTGCACCACCATCGTCGAGACCGGGCTGGACATCTCCAACGCAAACACGCTCATCGTGGAGCGCGGCGACATGCTCGGCCTGGCCCAGCTGCACCAGCTGCGCGGCCGGGTCGGGCGCGGGCGCGAGCGCGGCTACGCCTACTTCCTGTATCCGCCCGAGTCGCCGCTCACCGAGACCGCGCACGACCGGCTGGCCACCATCGCCCAGCACACCGAGCTCGGCGCGGGCATGGCCGTCGCGATGAAGGACCTGGAGATCCGCGGCGCGGGCAACATCCTCGGCGGCGAGCAGTCCGGTCACATCGCGGGCGTCGGCTTCGACCTGTACGTGCGACTGGTCGGCGAGGCGGTCGAGGCGTTCCGCTCGGCGGCGGGTGCCGAGCCGTCCGGTGTGGTGTCCGAGCCCGCCCCGGTGCGGGTGGAGCTGCCGGTCGACGCGCACCTGCCGCACGAGTACGTGCCCGGGGAGCGGTTGCGCCTGGAGGCATACCGCAAGATCGCCGAGGCGACCGACGCCGACGCGCTGAGCGCGATCACCGAGGAGCTGGTCGACCGCTACGGCGCACTGCCGCCGCCGGTGGTGACCCTGCTCGACGTCGCCCGCTTCCGGCTGCTCTGCCGCGCGCGCGGCGTGCACGAGGTGAGCGTGCAGGGGTCGACGCTGCGCCTCTCGCCGGTGCAGCTGCGCGACTCGCAGGTGGTGCGCCTCAAGCGGCTCTACCCGAAGGCGGTCTACAAGCCCGCGGTGCACCTGCTGTCGGTGCCGAGACCCACCGAGAACTCGGATCGGCTGGGCGCCCCGCCGCTGCGCGACCGGGAACTGCTCGACTGGCTGAGCACCCTGGTCACCCAGGTGCTCGGCGAGCCCGCGGCCGCCGTCGGCTGACGCGGTCACCGGCACCCCGATGCTGCGTGAGAGGGTATCCGGCGTGCGAAGTGTGATCCGTGCCGGCGGCGGGCTTCGCCGGGCTGCCCTCGGAACCCTCGTCGTGGCGCTGCTGGCGGCCGGTTGCGGAAGTTCGCGACCCAGCCAGCTGGACAGCGCCGCGATCGTCGGTGGCACCGGCATCCCGATCAAGCAGGTGCAGGGCCAGATCGACATGGTGCTGCACAAGGAAGGCGACCAGGCCCGTGCCCAACTGGTGGCGGGTCACCAACTCGACGACGTCTCCCGGCAGATCGTCACCCTGCGGATCAGGAGCATGCTGGCGGAGCTGGCCGCGAAGCGCGACCACCTCTCGGTGAGCAGCGTCGAGGTGAGCAAGCTGCTGTACCAAGTGGGCGGCGCGGCCGCCGCGTCCCAGGGCACCATCTGGGACGAGGACGGCTACCGGCAGCACGCCCACGACCAGCTGCTGATGGAGAAGCTGGGGCACAACGCGCTGCGCACCGCGGTCACCGTCGACTACACCTCCGCCACCACGCGCGAGGGCGCGGTGAAGCGGCTCAAGGAGCTCGCCGCCGCGGGCGAGGCAGGCGCCCGGAACATGATCAGAGCGGACGTGAAGGCGGGCAAGGACGCCGTCGTCGGCAAGCGGATCGTCGCGGGCGATGACCCGATCTTCGCCACCACGCCCGCGTTCGGGGTGCCCCGGGGCACCGTGGTGGCCTTCCAGATCGCGGACACCAAGCCGTGGCTGATCATGGTCGTGCGCGATCGGGCCGCGAACGCGACCCCCTCCCCGCAGGCACCCAACCCCCAGGACATCGACCCCGCCGTGTTCGAGGCCATCGGCCTGCGCGAACTGAGCCCGCTCGCCCGTGCGGTGGGGGTGCAGCTCAACCCGCGCTACGGCTTCTGGGACGCGGTGAACCTGCAGGCCGTGCCCAACGCGAACGAGACCGCCGGTGTCGCCGAGCCGCTGCGTGCCGCCGGGCGGGCGTGACCGGCTCCGCCCCGGCCGACCCCCCGGCTACTGACACCCCGGCTACTGACACCCCGGCTGCCCCGGGGCAGACCGTCGTGGTGCTGTCCGCCCGGCTCGGTGCGGTGCTGCCCGCTGCCGCCGCCGGTCCGCTGCGCGCGGGCCCGGTGCTGCTCGCCGACACCGACCTGCCCGCTGAGCTGGCCGCCGAGTTCGGCGCCGAGCCCCTGGTCGAAGACGCCGACCTCGACGCCGTGCCCCGGATGCTGCTCACCCGCGACGCCGCGACCGGGGCCGCGGCCGGCTGGGTGGCGGCCGGCGCCGAGGTACTGACCACTCCCGAACCGGCGGGCACCGCGCTGCTGGACGCCGTGGCGGTGATGGACCGGCTGCGCTCGCCCGGCGGCTGCCCGTGGGACGCCGAGCAGACCCATCGCTCGTTGATGCCCTATCTCATCGAGGAGACCTACGAGCTCTACGAGGCGCTGGAGGACGCGGACGCCGACGCGACGCGCGAGGAACTCGGTGACGTGCTGCTCCAGGTGCTCTTCCACGCCCGCGTCGCCAGTGAGGCACCGGACGGTTTCGGGATCGACGCGGTGGCCGGCGAACTGGTGGCCAAGCTGGTCGGCAGGCACCCGCATGTGTTCGCCCGCAGCGAGCAGGTGCGCACCGCGGCCGACCAGGAGGTCCGCTGGGAGGAGCTCAAGCGCAGCGAGAAGAGCCGGGAGTCCAGCGTCGACGGGGTGGCGCTCGCCCAGCCCGCGGCGGCGCTGGCCGCGAAGCTGGTGTCCCGCACGGCGCGGGCCGGCCTGCCCGCCGATCTGCTGCCCGGCCCGGACGACCGCGGCACCGGCGAGCGGCTCTTCGCCGTGGCGGCCGAGGCCAAGCATGCCGGGGAGGATCCGGAGGCGGCGCTGCGGACCACCGCCCGCGCCTTCGCCGATCAGGTACGCGCCGCGGAACGCGCCGCCCGGGCGGCAGGCGCGGACCCGCACACGCTCACCGCGCAGCAGTGGCGCGCGTACTGGCCGGGCTGACCTGATCAGACGCGGTCGAGCAGTCCCTGGCCCCAGTAGCCGCCCGCCGCGACGCCTGGCGGGCAGGCGAACAACGCCGAGCCGCTGTGCTCGATGTACTCCATCATCTTGTCCTGCGAGGCGAGCGCCCGCTGCATGGGCACGAACTGCTTGTGGGCGTCGCGCGCGAAGCAGATGAAGAACAGCCCGGCGTCGAGGTGGCCGACGCCGTCGGAACCGTCGACGAAGTTGTAGCCGCGGCGCAGGATCTTGACCCCGTTCAGCGAGTCGGCCGAGGCCAGCCGGATGTGCGCGTTCTCCGGGATCACGGGCACCCCGCCCGCGCCGCGCACGTGCACGTCGGCCGGGTCGAACTCGTTGACCTGGCCGAGCGGGGCGCCGCTGCCCTTGGCCCGCCCGATGATGGCCTCCTGCTCGGTGAGCGGCGTGCGGTCCCAGATCTCGATGTGCATCCGGATCCGGCGGGCCACCAGGTACGACCCGCCGGTCATCCAGGGCGCGCCGTCTCCCGGCTCCACCCACACGTGTCTGCGGAACACGTCGGCGTCCTCGGCCTTGAGGTTGTTCGTGCCGTCCTTGAACCCGAACAGGTTGCGCGGGGTGACCTGTGCGCGGGAGGTCGAGGACGTCCTGCCGAACCCGAGCTGCGACCACCGCACCGACACCACGCCGAAGCCGATCCGGATCAGGTTGCGCACCGCGTGCACGGCGACCTGCGGGTCGTTGGCGCAGGCCTGGATGCACAGGTCGCCGCCGCTGCGCTCGGGCTGCAGATTGTCGCCGATGAAGGCGGGCAGATCGGCCAGCGCGGCCGGGCGGGCCCGGTTCAGCCCGAACCGCGAGTCGAACAGCGATCCGCCGAAACCGACGGTCAGCGTGAGCGCGGAGGGCGGCAGGTCCAGGGCCTCGCCGGTGTCCGTCGGCGGCGCCTCGGCGACCCCGCCCACCGCCCCGCCCGGCGCGGCCTCCTGTCCCGCGGTCATCCGCTCGGCGGCTCTGGTCCACTCCCGCATCAGGTCGACCAGGTCGGACCGGTTGGTGGTGGTCACGTCCAGCGCGACGAAATGCAACCGGTCCTGCGCCGGGGTGGCGATACCTGCCTGGTGCTCGCCGTGGAACGGGACGGTGCCGGACATCGCGGTGTCGGCCCGGCCCGAGGCGTGGTCCCAGGCGAACGCCCCGGCGGCGCCCGCACCGGCCAGCGCCGCGCCCGCCCCGGCCGCTCCGAGCAACCGGCGACGGCTCAGTGCCCCGCCGGTCATTGCCCGGCCACCACCCCGGAGACCTTGCTCAGCGGCTCACCCAGCGCGTCCACCGACTTGGCCAGCTGCTGGACCTGCTGCGGGGCGAGTTGGTCGTAGGTCTTGAACCCGTCCCCGGACCGCTGCGCGGCGAGTTGGGCGTTGAGGGTCGAGAACCGCTCGTCGAGCGTTGTCACCAGCCCCGGGTCCCGCTTCAGCAACGCGGGGCGCAGTGCGGTGATCGCCGCCTGGGCACCCTCGACATTGGCCTGGAAGTCCCACAGGTCGGTGTGCGAGTAGCGCTCCTCCTCGCCGGTCACCTTGTGGGTGGCCACCTCGTCGAGCAGTTCCTTGGCCCCGTTGGCCAGTTGCACCGCGGAGAACTGCACCGTCTTCGACCGGTCCACGATCTCGTTGACGTCGGCGAGCAGCTGGTCGGCGACCTCGGCCGAGTCCGGCTTCAGCCCGGTCTGCCACAGATCGCGCTCCAGCCGGTGGTAGCCGGTGAACGCCACGCCCTCGGCCACCACGTCCTCCCGGCCGTCGATCTTCGGGTCGAGGTCGCCGAAGGACTCCGCGACCGGCTCGATCCGCTCCCAGTAGGTCCGCGCCCGCGGGTACAGCTCCTTCGCCTTGGCGACGTCGCCGTCGCGGACCGCGGTGACGAACTCCGCGGTGCCGCTGCGCAGGCCGTCGGCATTGGTGGCCACG